>CAYIDS010000162.1:0-1522 GCA_964362185.1 uncultured Saccharimonas sp. (SeqCode) | reverse complement strand
TTTGTCAGCAGAAACCGCCCGCTTCATTGGCAGGTATCATTTAGGTAGTCGGTGAGGCTTTTTTGGGCTTCGCTCAGTAGCGTTTTAGGCTCAGTGCTCAAGTGGTGAGGGCCTTCGCCTTCTTCGGTTTCCGGTCCATAAACATGGTAACCGTCCAGGTCATCGCCCTCTATAAAACCTCTTAGATTGCCATCCTGGTAATAATCAAGTACTATGCCGGGCTCCATGTCACTGTCAGTATCAAAACCGCGGAGCACCCATACCGGCTCGCCGGCTTTTATTGCCGCCACTCGCTCATCTCTATATCGATCCCGCAGCTCTGGGCTGGCAATAGCTTCTTCATGGGCGATAGTCAGCCTAGCTGCACTTCCAAGCCTCTCACTCATCTCACTTTAAAGTTACCCCCAACCCAAACCCTTTGCAAGCATGAGCAATTTACCCGGGATTAGATAAACTAATTTCAGTTCTCTAGTTCTGCCCGTTCGACAGGCTCACGGCAGAGTCGAAGACAGGAAGGTAAGAGAAATTTCTAGGGCTGCCACGCTTTGTCGATTTGGTGCATGATTTTATCTGTTTCTGTCAGAACCTTAATTATTTTTTGGTAGTGTTCGATATCCCGGCTAGATAGTTGCCTGCCCTTACGGTCTTTAAGCCATTTTTGAGCGGGCTGGTAGCCGCCGATATAAAAATTCCACGCAGTTTCGGGGACTTCGCCGAAGCACTGAGTAGAGTTAATCCAAACTTTCCCACTTTCGTACTTAACTGATTGCACGATGTTGCCACCAGGTTGGTCGTAAGTAGTGGTTAGATCATCGAGTATCGGTGAGGTCATGAGGTGGAGCTCACGTAGTTGTTTCCCATTTTTAGCTAGCTCATGAAATTGCTTGTCGTTTTTCGGCAAGGTTACGCGTGGATAATCGTTCTTTAAATAGTCTTCGTAACGCTTACGATAATGTGGTGAATGTAGAATTGCATAGGTGTAGTCAAGAACATCTTTTGGTTCATAGGCTTGTTGGAGATTGGTCGTAAAACGACTAAGTGTACTCTGTTTGAAATTGGGCGTACGTGTTCCGTCATCATGATAAACATATAGCGGGAATACTTGCTCACCACCACGATAATAGAGATTTAAGTCAACCATTGAACTTGTAATAAGACAGAGGCTCCATGGCATACTTCCGACCACTGAACCTTGCCGACCAATATTTAGCGCCAAGTTATCTTTTAAGAAGTTATGTGTAACTTTTTCTCTAAGTCGCCAAATAAAACTTTTGTCAAAATACGTATATCGAATATCAAATGGTCGATACGTGAATTTCTTAATTAGCTCCTTGTCAAAATTTCTGTGTTGTTTCTGACCAGTTATCCACTCGGCATAATTTTTTCCAAGCTTAAATTCAGAGTTGAGCTGATCTTTATCCTTATCTCCATTAATGACTTGTTTGATGCGTTGTTCTAGATCACTGACAGACTCCGAGACGATGAAGGAATCACCTAGTGTAAATATACCTGTAGAGCTTAT
>CAYIDS010000161.1:1049-1549 GCA_964362185.1 uncultured Saccharimonas sp. (SeqCode) | reverse complement strand
CAAGCAATTACTTGTTGTTGATGGTGAACAGGTGGAAGCAGGACAACGACTTACCAGTGGTTCTATCAATCTGCACGAGCTAATGCGATTATCGGGAGTCGAAGCTACCCAGCGTTACATAATGAATTCGATATTGAATATCTTTGGCTCTCAGGGGCAGACAATTTCTGATAAGCACCTAGAGGTGATTGTGCGCCAGATGTTTAGTAGAGTACAGATTGAAGAGTCCGGCGACAGCCAGTTTATTACTGGTGATATAATCAGCAAACTAGCTGTTGTTGAGGCAAACGAACAGCTAGCTACAAAAAAGAACAAGCAGCCTGTTAAATATAATCAGTTGCTCCTGGGAATTACTAAAGCAAGCTTATCGACAGATTCGTTCCTATCGGCAGCTTCGTTCCAAGACACAACAAGGGTATTAATTGCTGCTGCAACCAGCGGTAAAGTTGATAAGTTGTATGGCCTGATTGCCGTAGTCGATGATGTCGTTTACGTCCTTA
>CAYIDS010000161.1:0-1039 GCA_964362185.1 uncultured Saccharimonas sp. (SeqCode) | reverse complement strand
CCTGAAAGAGTACTTAATTCTTGGTCGGCGCATCCCAGTTGGAGATGGCGCGCGCAACAAGGATGGTTCTACCGGTGTTGCACCAGGGGCAGAAAAGTGATAAAATCACTACAAATTGTCAGTCGTCAATGTTCAAGGCTCAATGAATGCTCGAATCGGCAATGCCTTAATGCTTTGAATCATTTGGTCATTGGTCATTCATTGAAAATTAATAATTGTAAATTGAACATTACAGCGACAAAAGGAGCTGTCTAGTGCCTACAGTAAATCAGCTAGTTAGAAAACCGCGCAAAAGCGTAGCCGGTAAGACGAAATCACCGGCTCTTCAGCGTGTTACCAATAACCTCAAAACCAAGAGCTATGAAAAACCGGCACCATTTAAACGTGGTGTTTGTATTCGTGTAACTACCAAAACCCCTAAAAAACCTAACTCTGCCCTACGTAAAGTCGCTCGAGTGCGATTAACTAATGGCCATGAGGTGTGGGCTTACATTGGGGGCGAGGGGCACAATCTACAAGAACACGCCGTTGTACTGGTTCGTGGCGGAAGAGTGCCTGATTTACCAGGTGTTCGTTACCATATTGTTCGCGGCAGTCTAGACCTCCAAGGTGTACAAAACCGCAAAAACGGCCGAAGCAAGTATGGCTCTAAAAAGGATACTAAGTAATGTCAGCAGTGAATGACCCATTAGAGAGAATTTATAATCCCGACCTATCTTTGCGGGATGATGGCGTAGACCAAACGGATCTTAATAGAGCACGAATGGCTTTGGAACAAACGCCAGCTTCACGTGAGGCTATTGTGGCTTGGATAGGAGAAGGTGGAGCCCGCGCTGTTGAAGCTGCATTTAAAGACCCTAGTTTCGAACCTCACCCAAAAGCACTAGAAGGATTTGACGATGCCGCGTAAAGTAACAGCCTCGCTAGTCCGCGAAGTACAGCCCGACAGGCTGTATAACTCCACGCAGGTTACTAAATTGATTAACCGAGTTATGTTGGATGGCAAAAAGCAGATTGCCGAGAGACTTGTTTATAACGG
>CAYIDS010000160.1:0-1555 GCA_964362185.1 uncultured Saccharimonas sp. (SeqCode) | reverse complement strand
TCGGCGTTAAGAATTGGGGTGGCGTTGCCATATGGCCCCTTTTGGCGAATATAGATAAAATTCGCTAGATCTGAAATGTGTTTGGTCTGTTCCAACAGTTCGTCCTTGCCGCTGTTTTTTAGATTGAGACGTAAATCGGTACTTATGTAATCAAAATGGTCTTCGATAGAACGTTTATGATAGCCTGTCACAATTACGATGTCTTCGATACCACCGTCGGCTAGCTCTTCGACGATATATTGGATAATTGGCTTGTCAACTAAAGGCAACATCTCTTTGGGCATGGCCTTGGTTTGTGGCAAAAAACGGGTACCAAAACCGGCCGCCGCAATTATGGCTTTTCTAACTTTTTTACCCTGCATATATTCAATTGTAGCACTAGATTCCGTTGCTTTAGCCAATAATCAGCGTACAATACATGCCACAAATGACCGAGTTTAACTATCGGAACGGTTTAGAAATCGTTATTGACCTTGAGATGCAAATCAAAGAACTTGCGACTTGGGCAGAGCTACAACACAGTGACGATGCTGAATTTCACCATTTCCCTCATTCGTTAGGAGTTTGCGGAACTTCTATGGAGCTGGCCAACGAATTTGAAGCTAGTGGTGCGGCGGTCAACAGACGGAATCTGGCTTTTGCAGCCATCGGCCACGACATTCACGCCCATGTACCACTGTCAACGGAAGTTGTACCTGGGCAAATATTTGAATCAAAAGAACACCGTTCAGCCTGGATTTTATATCATTATCTTATCTCTTTGGGTTACGACGAAACATCTGTTGCACAACCAGTCTATGACCTTGTTGTTAGCACCAAACATGATGAGCCATGTAACACTACAGAATCAATAATTTTGGGTATGGCAGATATTTACAATACACAGGAGTTTGAAGTCTTTGAAGAGCGCGCCCACGCTTTTTACCGCGAAACTTGCCTGTTTGAGGGCAAGGATTGCAGCTTTGCTGACTGGCTACCGGGTGCAATGGTCTTTTTAGAGGGCTTCTTAGAGAAGTTACCAGCCTCATTCGCTAATTTTGGAAAAGCCAATATAAAACGCCTCAAAGATAAATACCTTGACTAGCTGAGTAGTTTTTTTATCAAATCTTGGGCTAGAGTCGGGTTTGCCTGCCCCTTTGAGGCTTTCATAACTTGCCCGACCAAAAAGCCAATAGCTTTGCTTTCGCCATTTTTTACATCTTGAGCGGCCTTGGGGTTATCACTAAGCACTGTCGTTACAATATCGGCAACTACTGCTTGGTCTGTGACTTGAATTAGATTTTTTTGGGCGGCGACGACTTTTGGATTACCGCCCATTAGTACTAAATCAATCAAAATTTGCTTGGCGGCAGTCGAATTTAATTTTGACTGCTCAGTCATCTGGGCTAGTTCGCCCAGTGATTTTTTGTCAAGTTTAGCTGATTCCCAGGTTAACTTTCCAGCTACAACCAATGCCTGAACATCGCTCGTCAACCACGAAGCGATACGCTTGGCCACCTTTTGATCGAAGCTCTTTACCGCATCCATCATAAATCTTCCGGCTGGTAATTCCTCG
>CAYIDS010000159.1:0-1559 GCA_964362185.1 uncultured Saccharimonas sp. (SeqCode) | reverse complement strand
CTGCCAAACATTAAAAACGTCAAAATATACGAGCTACTTGATGCGGTACGGTTGCATAAGGATATCAAGGAGGATGTTAGCTTAGTGCTGATTTTCTACCGTGTAACCGCCAACTTTCAAAGTGAGCCACAGTTGAGTGATGAGCATGATGAGTATAGATGGGCTACAAAAGATGAGGCTCTTGAAATAATCTATGACAAATACAGAGACCCCATAAAACACGCCTTTGAACTTCATCCCTAAAGCGCCAAGCGAATTAGAATAAGCAAAGAACGACCAACTTGTTGTAATTAAGTCAGTAATATTGTAATATATTAAATATGAAATACATCGTGGGAGTCATAGTTGTTATTATTGCCGCTATAGCGGCTGTTCTGATGCTTTCTTCGGGTCCTGTTGGCACTAACACGGGAACAAAGCCCAAACAGGTAGTCAAGCTAGTTGATTACGTTGATAAATCTGGTTCAGAAGTGAGTCTTACTACCCAGGGCAGAGTCGTTGGCGAAAGTGAATTTCGCTCTGTCCGCGTGACAATCTCTAAGAACAGTCGAAAAGTTGAAATTCTGAAGGGTTACGACATGACTGTCGAAAAGTCAGAGCAATTCGCCAACTCAAAGACTGGCTATGACGTGCTTCTTCGTTCACTGGCGAATGCGGGCTTTTCCAAGACAAAAACATCCAGTTACAGTGATGAGCGTGGTGTTTGTCCACTGGGCAACAGGTATGTATATTTGCTGAGGGACAATGGCAACGAAATCTCTCGTAGCTGGTCTGCCAACTGTAGTAACGAAGGTACTTTTGCCGGTACTAGCTCGACAGTGCGCCAAATATTCCTAAATCAAATTCCAGCCTATGGCAAGTTTATTCAAGGCGTGCAGCTTTAACTGGTCGTCGTCAATAGATTCGTATAGAGTAGAGTAGTGATAAAAGCCATTGTATTTGATTGTTTTGGTGTGTTGACTGCAGATAGTTGGCGTGCCTTTTGTGATAGTTTGTCAGAAACGGTCGATGTAAATGCGGCCAGAGATTTGAACCATCAGATGGATGCCGGATTATTGCCGCGTGAAGATTTTGCCATTTTGGTTGCTCAGATAACAGGCAAAACACCACAGTTTGTGATGGATCTTATAAGTAATGAAAGTAGCAAAAACACGCAGTTGCTGTCCTACATTGTCAACCTAAAACCAAAGTACAAGATCGGTCTGCTTAGTAATGTTTCTAGTAACTGGATAAGAGATAGCTTTTTGACAGTTGAGGAACGGGCATTGTTTGACCAAATGGTTTTTTCTTTTGATGTTGGCATGACAAAGCCAAACCCACGCATGTTTGAACTTGTGTGTGAGCGACTAGGTGTAGGAGCAGAGCAGGCTATTATGGTTGATGACGTTATTCATTATTGTGAAGCTGCTATAGCCGTTGGCATGAAAGCGATTAACTACACAGAATTCAATAAGTTTAAGACGGAATTAGAATCAATATTAGCTCAAACGTGATATAAAAGTAAGCTTTATCACTATAGTTTTATTCGGATAACAATTTTTTTATCAGTCTGAGATATT
>CAYIDS010000158.1:0-1617 GCA_964362185.1 uncultured Saccharimonas sp. (SeqCode) | reverse complement strand
TCAGGAGAGCAAATTTGGCTTGTTGATATTGAAGGAAAAGTAGACCAGGAAATTATAAACCTTAGCGATAAAGCCAAGGTTAAGGCTTCATGGTGCCCAGATGGTGAAAGGATTGTAGTAGTCGGAGAACATAAAAAATATAGGCGTTTGGGTATTTGGTCTCTGAGCAACAAAAAACTCGACTGGCTAGTTGATGATCCTAAAAGGAACATAGAATACGCCCACATGCCTAGACATAGTAAGCATATAGTCATTGAAGAGATAAAAAATGCCCGGTCGGCATTTAGCCTGCTGCACCCTGATACTCTGGAGGAAAAATCACTGCCTGCCGTTCCTGATGGGACTCTTACTGCTATAGCCCCATTGCCAGGCGAAGAGCAATGGATAGGAGTAAGCTATGGTTCAAACCAACCCCGAGACCTTGTGCTTTATCCGCCTAACAAGAAGTTTGAAGCGCATACAAGTATAAGTAATGTATGGTCACAAACAAAGCTATTGCCAAGACAATTAGTCCAGACCGAGAATTTTTACTGGAACTCGGTTGATGAGTTAAAAATACAGGGCTGGCTGTATAAAACTCGAGTCGAGCCCAGAGGAACAATAGTTTGTGTACACGGTGGCCCATCAGGCCACAGCGAGGATTCGCTTGATCCAGAAATCCAATTCTACCTCTCGCTCGGTTTTAATGTACTCGATCCCAACTACCGCGGTAGCACCGGCTTTGATCTTAGTTTCCAAGAATCTATTAAAGTCGATGGTTGGGGAGCAAAAGAACAAGAAGACATTATTTACGGAGTAAAGTCTCTAATAGCTGCTGGTATAGCTCAGAAAGGCAAAGTAGGCATAACTGGCACTTCTTATGGGGGTTATTCAGCCTGGCATGCCATCACGCATTATCCCACCGAATTGATAGTAGCAGCTGTACCTATTTGCGGAATGACCGACCTTGTAGTCGATTATGAAACTACTAGACCGGACTTACGACCTTATAGCGAAGAAATGATGGGCGGTAAGCCCTCAGACATCCCAGAAAAGTATAAAGAGCGGTCTCCCATAAACCACGTCAAAAACATTAAAGGCAAGTTGCTAATTGTTCAGGGCCAAAGGGACCCTAACGTATCGCCGGAAAATGTACGCAAGGTTGAAAAGGCCTTGAAGGCGCATAAAGTTGCGTACGAAAAACTAGTCTTCGACGACGAGGGGCACGGCATTAGTAAGCTAAAGAATAAGCAAGTGCTTTACACGAGACTCGGCGAATTCTTTGAACAATCATTTATAGAAAGCAACTAAGGAGGGAGACAGAGGTCGTTCGAATCTAATTCTGGGTACCATAATCTTTGTTGGGTTCATGACCGGCAAGCTGAGCCAAATCGGACACCCAAAAGGGCTGACCGTGTTCCATGACCGGTTTCCCATTTGATCTCTTGGAACTAGAGAATTATCAATCAAGTCAAAATACCCAATATTAGGTTGGAACCGCCAGAAATGGCTATTTTTGCTTTTCTACCCTTAAGTTTTGTTCCGCAGTCGACCATATAAGCTATACCGCAACCAAGCACTGTAAAAGTAGAACAGGTTCCATGATCGTACAGCTCTACTAGTTCTTCATCCCAAACA
>CAYIDS010000157.1:0-1646 GCA_964362185.1 uncultured Saccharimonas sp. (SeqCode) | reverse complement strand
CAAATGCTTCGTTGTACTTCTGTTGGATAGCACGACGCTTCTCGTTCATTGTTTTTGGCGTTAAGTAGTTGGTGCGGGATATTAGCCTTTTTCAAAAGTTCGCTCAGTACTTCATTCTTTTCGATTGAGGCCGAACCAATTAGAACTGGTTGACCTTTTAGATGCAAGCTTTGAACCTCTTTAATAATGGCTTTGAACTTACCCAGCTCTGTTTTATATATACGATCTGGACGATCAATTCGAACAATTTGTTTGTTCGATGGTATCTCGACTACGTTAAGCTTATAGATCTGATGGAATTCTTCGCTTTCGGTCTGGGCTGTACCAGTCATGCCAGCCAGCTTTTCGTACAAACGGAAGTAATTCTGAAATGAAATGGTAGCCAATGTCATTGATTCTTCTTGAACTTCAACGCCTTCTTTTGCTTCTATAGCCTGGTGAAGTCCTTCGTTGTAGCGGCGACCTTTTAGCAACCGCCCCGTGAATTCATCAACAATCACTACTTCACCATCATTTGTCACGACATAATCTTTATCACGCTTGAATAGGGCATGAGCTTTGAGTGCTTGGTCAAGATGGTAGATTGTCCGAATATTATTAGTGGTATAAAGGGGTGCTACGCCTAGGATTTTCTCGACATGCTCAATTCCCTTGTCGGTTAAAACGACAGATTTGTGCTTCTCTTCTTTTTTGTAGTCATCAGTTTCTTTTAACTGCCGTACGATCTTGGCAAACTGAGCGTAACTGCTGCCACTAGTAACCGAGGGCGCGGAAATAATTAGCGGCGTACGAGCTTCATCTATCAGAATCGAGTCTACTTCATCCACTATGGCGTAGTGTAATTCTCGCTGGCGAAGCTGGTCGACTTCACGAACCATATTGTCGCGCAAGTAGTCAAAACCAAATTCATTGTTTGTACCATAAGTCACGTCAGCCCTATACGCCTCTTGGCGAGTCGCTGGCTTTAATCGCTGCATACGAGGGTCTTCATGGTCTTTGTTGATGTGCTTGGGGTCATATAAAAAAGATTCTTCAGCGATAATCACGCCTACGCTAAGACCTAGGAAATCATAAACCTGACCCATCCAGCCAGCGTCTCGCTGAGCTAGATACTCGTTAACCGTAACCACGTGAACGCCCTTCTCTGTCAAAGCGTTCAGATAAACCGCTAGGGTCGCGACTAGGGTCTTACCCTCACCAGTTTTCATTTCGGAAACATCACCTTCGTGCAGTACCATGCCACCGATTAGCTGAACGTCAAAATGTCGCTGACCGAGCGTGCGAGTTGCCGTTTCTCGTACTACCGCAAAAGCGTCAGGCAAAATTTTGTTAATTGACGCGTTTTTTAGACGTTTTTTGAGCTTGGCGGTTTGCCCTTTGAGCTCCTCGTCACTCATCCGCTGATACTTGTCAGCCAAGGCGTTTACTTCACGGACACGCCGCCGTAACCGTTTAACGGTTTTTACTTGTGGGTCACCTAAAATACGCTTCAGTACTTTTTTCATTAAATTCCTCTGTTAATACAGACACCTTGACTACTAACTATTGTACCCTAAAGGGCTAAATTTACCGACGTATTATTACCAACAACTATTAACCTTGTTGCCAAATAACTCTACCCACCAGAAATGCCCTTTTTGGATCAA
>CAYIDS010000156.1:0-1671 GCA_964362185.1 uncultured Saccharimonas sp. (SeqCode) | reverse complement strand
TATTAACCTTGTTGCCAAATAACTCTACCCACCAGAAATGCCCTTTTTGGATCAAAATACCTAAAAATCTTTCAGCGTATCAACAGATACGTTTCAATATTTGTTAAGTATTTTTGTCTCAAAAATCATCACTTCTGGATGGACATTCTTATTTGGCAACAAGGTTATTGTGCTTTTGACTTCTCGGTAAGCTGCCTTAAGCGATTACGGGCCATGGCAATACCGAATGAAACACAGGCAAGGTAGGCTAAACCACTAAGACAGGCTGACACAAGGGCAGCTGGTTTGCGTATGACTAGCGCAGTGCCGCTAATTAAGGTCAGTGATACAAGCGCGTATGATGCTCCAAAACGTGCTTTTAGGGGCGAAATAAAAAGGTATGTCGTGTAGACAATACTACTGATCGCGATGATGATATGCGTAACTAAAAGCACATAAGATAGTATACAACGCCGTACCGAACTTACCCTAAACTTCCCCCATTCCCAGACCAACTAATCTCGGTTGTTAGCACTTTGCCTTCTTTCGATGTAGCTATGGCTACCTCTCCTTCAGTTAAAGCACTTCCAACTCGAGCTGATTTAGTCTGGGAACGGGCGATTTTGGGTAAGTCCAGTTATGGCAAAAGTCTACCAATTGACGCCATAAGCGCGAACGAAAGGCTGACCACCAGTGAAAATAGGAACATTTTACGTGCCCACGCGGTATCATCTTTGGCACTAAAACCTGTGATGGCCAAATAGACCCAAGTGAGGCTAACGAATGACATTATCACCAAGTAGCTATAATGGGCGTAACCGTACGTTGCTAGTGCTACTACGGCAGCGTAAAAAGCGACTACGAAGGCAAGCATCTCAATTTTTGTTCGTCGCAAACCAAGTTTAACTGGTAGCACGGGAATACCGGCCGCTTTATATTCTTCGCGCCGCCTGATGGCAATGGCGTAAAAATGGGGCATTTGCCAAAAGACGAGTACTAAAAACAGTATTAGAGCGCCAACGTCAAGGCTGTTTGTCACGGCACTGTAGCCAGCAACGGGCGGGACCGCGCCAGAGATACTTCCCACTAAAGTCCCATACGGCGAGCGGCGCTTCCAGATGCTGTACATAACCACATAAAAAAACATACCAGTAGCACCAACTAGTACGGTAAGTACGTTGGTATAAATGATTAGAACCCCAAAACCTATGACCCCCAGCAAGCTTCCATACAGTAACGCAATCGGATCTGGTACTGCACCTCGGACTAACGTTCGGTTTTTGGTTCTGGTCATTTTACTGTCAATGTCGCGGTCAATATAATTGTTGAATACACAGGCCGAGGCAATGATTAATGAAGATCCGCCCAGGGTTTTTAGTAACAACAAAAAATCTATATTCCCCTTGGCCGCTAGAAAAAACCCAGCCGCCGTGTTTATGGCATTACCATAAATAATGCCAGGCTTGATCAAGTAGTAGTAGTCTTTTAACGGCGTCGTCACTAAACTCCTTCATCCTTAATAATATATGTATTTATTTCATCAGGTGACTTGGTATTGCTTCCAGGATGGCGGTAGTCAAGGTTATACATGATCCACAAAGAACCAAAAACCACGACTACAACCACGACTGCCATAAACAGAAAAATAATTAGATTCCAGCGCGATTTTGAGCGTCTGCCCAAGTGCAGAAA
>CAYIDS010000155.1:0-1709 GCA_964362185.1 uncultured Saccharimonas sp. (SeqCode) | reverse complement strand
TATGCCAAAAAATATTTGGAAGACCTGCTGAGCTTTTTTGGGCTTAACACAGACGTCTATGCCACCACGCAGGATCATGAGGTTATAGAACTCAACGTGCCCAGCACCCACCTCAACGGTTTCTTAATCGGCCAGCGCGGTGACACCGTCCGTGCGCTGCAGTTTACTATTTCCACCGCGCTCAAAAACCAAAACTTCAGTCACAGCCGCGTTAATGTCGACGTGGCCGATTATAAGAAGCATCGCGCCGAGCGGCTGGCCAAGACAGCTGAAACATGGTTCCACGAAGTGCGCGACAGCGGCCAAAATAAAGAACTCCAACCAATGAATGCCGCTGACCGGCGCATCGTACATCAGGCAGCGACTGACTACGGCCTGGAGACTGAATCTATAGGCGAAGGCAGGGATAGGCACATTGTTCTCAAGCCGGCCACTAACGTTCCACCAGAAGAAGACTGACGCTCGCCCTATTCAAAAAAGCGGGCGTTTCACGCGGGGCGACTCTGCTACGCCATCCGTCGCTCCGGTTGCACTAAGCAGGAACCCACTTTTGTTGAATAGTGCTCGCTCAACAGCCAAAACCTGAATTAATTATCGTTTATTGCTTTTTGTTTATTGCTATTTGCTATTTGAACTTGAAGCTGTCGAGGATTTTTTTGAACTCAGCAATTTGGGCGTCGAAATCGGAATCGATGCTGGAAGCAAGCAAGAAAAAAGTTTTGTCTTTATAAGGAACAGCGCTTAATTGATGGCGGAATTTTTGCTGGCTATCTGTGTCTGTAAAAGTGTAAATAAATACCTGGCCGGACTTACCGTCAATCTTCGTGCTTGCGGAAGATACCAATGCAAAATTTGGGGCGTTCTCTCTTACGTCATCTAATGCATTGTTCTTAAGCTCATTGTCGTTACTGGGCGTTGATGGGGCAACCTTTATTCTAAAGGTAGCTGCCAGTTCGGTAATACGGGCAATGCCGCTATCGGCCTGCGTTCTTTGTATTATTTCCTTACTCATTTCTGTCCATCCATTGGGCACCTCATACTTGTAATCGGCCTTTCCGACAAAAGTGCCTAAAGGCGAGGTTGTAGCCTGGCTGCCGGCGCTGGGCTGGTTAGTTTGCCCAGTCTGGGCATTTGCCGGCTGGTTAGTTTGAGTAGCAGGGGTAGCGTTTTTTTGATCGGGTTTAGTAAAAGCAAACCAGCCGGCTGCCAACAGACCTAGGACTGCCGCTATAGCAAGCACCCCGGAACCATTTTTACGAAAACGCATTTAGATTATGCTACCTTATCTATTTACCATTTACCATTCACCATTCACCGTGCGTTAGCCATTTACCATTTACATTTACCTTTCACTATTCACCCATTCACCATGCGTTATCCATAATCCATTTACCATGAATAACGGTTAACGGAAAATGTATCGTTAATAATTAGCGGCCAACGGTTAACGGCCATTCAATGTGCTTATGATTTTTTGGAAGGTCATAAGTAAATAATGGCATTCTTGGGTCAATTTATCGCACGTTGCCTTATCAATCGTGACATCTCCTATCAAAACCAACCAATATTTTGCTTCGGCCGCCTCTTTCTTGGCAATGAAAATTTTGTTTTTGAAGTCAGTTTTAGAAGCAGCGTTATTAGCTTCAGCATAATTCGCGCCCACGCTAGTTGCAGAACGGATCAGCTGATCTATCAATGGCCTAGTTATT
>CAYIDS010000154.1:0-1723 GCA_964362185.1 uncultured Saccharimonas sp. (SeqCode) | reverse complement strand
ACCAAACTAAGTAGCATGAACGAGGACATCAAGACAAACAAAAAACGGGTAGCTGAAGTAGCCACTATCTCGGCGGGCGATGGCGAGATTGGTGATTTGATTGCCGGAGTCATTGAAAAAGTGGGCAAGGACGGCGTCGTAACCGTAGAAGAGGGGCAGGGTCTATCGCTAGAAAGTGAAGTTGTCGAAGGCTTTACCTTTGACCGTGGCTTTGTCAGTCCGTACATGGTGACAGACGCAACCCGCATGGAAGCCGTCTACGACAAGCCGGCAGTCGTTATCACCGACAAGAAAATCACTTCTATTTCAGAGTTTCTGCCGGTGTTGGAGAAGCTGGCCCAGGCTGGCCGCAAAGATTTAGTACTGATTGCCGAAGAGGTTGAGGGTGAGGCACTCGGTACTTTGATACTGAACCGTCTAAAAGGCGTGTTTAACACCATTGCCATAAAAGCACCCGCTTTTGGCGATCGCCGTAAGGATATTTTGAATGATATTGCTACCCTAACTGGGGCAACCGTTATTTCAGACGAAGCTGGCCACAGCTTTGAGAATATTGAAATGGATATGATCGGTAGTGCCCGTAAGGTTATTGTCACCAAGGACGAAACTACCATCATCGAAGGTGCTGGCGCGCAAGTCGCCGTGGCAACTCGTATCAAACAGATTTCGGCGCAAGTTGACTCCGCGTCTAGTGAGTATGAACGTGAAAACCTCGAGAAGCGTCGGGCAGCCTTACAGGGCAAAGTCGCTGTAATCAAGGTTGGTGGTGCTACCGAAACCGAGATTGAAGAGAAGAAATTTCGTGTCGATGACGCTGTCGCGGCCGTCAAAGCCGCCCTGGACGAAGGTATTGTACCTGGCGGTGGCGTTACCTATCTGAATCTAGCTGACTTGATAAAGCAGGATCAAAAGTTGATTGTTGGCGCCGATGGCGTAGCATTTAACAATGGAAAATTTTTGTTAAAACGGGCGTTGGAGCAACCATTTCGCATTTTGCTTGCCAATGCGGGCATTAATCCCGATGAGTGGCTACCGCAAGTCAGGTCTGCCAAAACAGGTTATGGTATTGATGTGAATAATCCGACAAAGTTGGTTGACCTTAAAGGCTCCGGGGTTGTCGATCCGACTCGCGTGACTCGGGAAGCTATCCAAAATGCCGTGTCTATTGCGGGAACGTCCATGACCATGGGTGCTTTAGTGGTCGAAGTGCCCGAAAAGACAACAGTGTCTGCTGCCCCTGATATGGGCGGCATGGGCATGATGTAGGCGCTTGCTAGCGACTCACCGTACATGTTATTTTCGCGACCATAAACGATACAATACTGCTTTACAAGGTTCAACCTTGTAGGCGAAGAGATATGTTGTAAATTTGCAAGGTTGAACCTTGTAAAGCCTTAGAGTCTGATATTTTGACTAAGGTTTTAGGGATCGATTACTCTGAAATATTGCCAAAGTATGCGTTTTGTAGTATGCTAAACATTAGCAGGGTGGGTGAGGAGAATACATGTGGTCATTTAAGCGTAAATCATCAGACCAATCACCCGTACCCAAAGAGGTGCAAGAATATTACCAAGCCGAGCGCCGTGATCGCGTTGGAATTGCCTGGCTTTTGGCATTCGCAACACTCGTTACCACGTTACTCCTAGCCGTGGGTATATTCTTTGGAGGTCGGTGGACGTATAGAAACTTTACTGATGGCGATAAGCCAAAACCAGTAGCGGTT
>CAYIDS010000153.1:0-1736 GCA_964362185.1 uncultured Saccharimonas sp. (SeqCode) | reverse complement strand
TCCGCTAGTAGCACTTTTCTTGATTAACTTCGTTTTCCAATCATACGAAGTTGATGGTCCAAGTATGGAGACCACTTTACAAAATCACGACCGCCTAATTGTTGATAAAATTCCACGAACACTGGCGCGCCTCGGGGGTAATACCTATATTCCTCGTCGGGGAGACGTGATTATATTTGTCAAAAAGGGCTTGCAAGACTTCGGTACGGGTGGTGACAAACAGCTTATCAAGCGCGTTATTGCATTGCCGCATGAACGAGTTGTCGTCAAGGACGGTATTTTGACTGTTTATAATACAGCTAACCCGATGGGTTTTCAGCCAGACAAAGACCCAAAATACAGCGCCTCCATCAAAAATACCGCTGGTGATGTCGATGTAATGGTTGGCAAAGACGAAGTTTTCGTATGTGGGGACAATCGTGAAAATTCACTAGATTCACGCTACTTCGGCGCTATTTCTGCCAATGATATTGTTGGCAAATTATCGTTTCGTATTTTTCCCATAAATAAAGCTGGCAGTTTTTAACCTGACCCTAAAAAATTTACAACTTTACAAGGCACGCCTTTCGACATTACAAGGTTGAACCTTGTAATGTCTTGAAATGTGTTGAAGTATCTTTTTCGGTCGTTAGAATCAGGAGGGTTTTGAGAGTCGGGTTTTTAGCTTTGCAGTTTATTAAGTAACTCATCTAGCTGTTGATCGCTAGAAAAATGCAACTCTAGACGACCACCTTTTGCGGTGCGCCTTACCGTAACGGGCACGTGAAGCTTTTTTGCCAAGATTCTTGTAGCAGGTGTTTCGCTAGCCATATGCCTGACAACTTGCTCCTTCTCTACAAGCCCTTTTTTTTGGGTTTGCACAAATTGTTCAGCTTGGCGAACTGACCAGCCGTTTTTACGAATCTGTAGTAGTAGTTCTGTTTGGGTTGTTGGTTCAGACTTAAGCGCCAAAATTGCTCGGGCATGACCTTCACTAATTTCATTGGACTGGAGTGCGTCAGCCGCTTCTTTTGGTAATTGCAATAGTCGCACGATGTTATTTACGGTGGTCATGGCCTTACCCAGTCGTGAAGCTATGTCACCATAGCCCATATTGAACTGGTCGTGTAGTCGTTCAATTGATACGGCCTGTTCCAGTGGCGACAGATCTACCCTCTGCACATTCTCGATCAAGGCAATTTCTAGTTGTTCTAGGTCTTTCTCTGCTCGTACAATGGCTGGAACTTTATCTAAACCCGCCAGTTTTGCAGCTCGCCACCTCCGTTCACCTGCAATAATTTTATATTCTTTATCGCCATTTGGCGTCAATATCAAAGGTTGCAATACCCCAAAGCGTTTTATCGAACTTGCTAGTTCTTCCAGGGCCTGTGTGTCAAAATGTCTTCTCGGTTGATCTGGATTTGCCAATATGCTAGAAATGAACACATTTTGTACTCGCTCATCAGTATCTAGTAGTAGTGTTGAGTCAAAGCCTTGTGGTATAAGCGAGTCTAGCCCTCTACCTAATCCTTTACTGTTTATTGTAGGCATCTTAATATCTCCTTGGTTAACTGTTTGTAGGCACGGGCACCTTTGGACCATTTGTCATGTTCAGTAATTGGTTTGCCGTGGCTTGGCGCTTCAGCCAGTCTAACATTTCTAGGTATAACCGCTCCAAAAACTTTATCTCCAAAATGTTTGGTTAGTTCCGAGAGCACCTGGGTAGATAAACTAGTGCGATTATCAAACATTGTTAC
>CAYIDS010000152.1:0-1766 GCA_964362185.1 uncultured Saccharimonas sp. (SeqCode) | reverse complement strand
AATTAAAATAAAAATTTTTTTTGATTTTATTTCTATTTACGATCTTCTTTGTGAAAAGTGATATTCCTAGAAGGCATCAAACAAAAAACCCGTGTGTATTGCACGGGCACAAGAACAATGCTCTTAAGTTATGGAGTCAAGATATCTTGAACCATAACGCTTAGCATTCTTTTTTAGCCACCTTTCAAGCAATTTAGCCTTTGATGAGGCCTTCTGCCAATCTCGCGAGACCCATGCAGATATTAGCTGGGCACAAACCTTAACATACAACACGCATTGCTCGTCGGGAACTTGTAATTCTTCTTTGCGAACCTTCAACATTGTGGCCCACAAATCTTTAGTTATGATGCTTTGTTTCTCCCTAGCCATATACCACTCTGACATCTGAACCAAGCAAAGTGCTTGGCCCCAATTATCCTCTTTCTCTACTGGACGGCATATTTCCCTTATTTGCAAATAACAACACCAAAGAGCCAGCAGAACGATGAGTAATACAAAAATGGTGATTGCGTTTGAGAGTGCGCGACAAGAAATTTTCATGATCCCACCCCACCCTATGTTAGAGAAAAAGAAGTTATGTCAAAAAGCAGTGTATTTTAACAATACATCTTAAAAAAGTGCTGGTCAATAATCTTACTTTTTTACCTTCTTTGTGTTGTGTATGTTGCAACTGGGCACTGATGAAATAAAAAAAAGAGACCCGCCTATGAAGCACGGGTCTTTGTTGTTGCGAAGGCTCAGACCGCTACGGTCTGAAAATTGTCTGTTCCCGGTCGGATCCGACCGAAACCATAACAATCTCCACATTGGCGTGACCTTCAATGAATCTGATAATATCTCGCACCGATTCAGGCAAGTCATGCCATTTCTTGCACGAAGTGATGTCGCACTGCCAGCCGGGGAACTCCACATACAAGGGTTGGCAACATTCCATTACCTCGCTTTGAGGAATAGCGACCTTAATTACATCGCCTGACGTCAATTTGGTTTCCCCAAACCTGTAATCAGGTCCGACGTAGCGATAACTGTCGCAGATTTTGATGACGGACTGCGAGTCCAAAACGTCAATCTTGGTCAAAGCAACCTTTTTGCCAGAAAACCACTTTGCATAACGTAATACCGGTAAATCCAGCCAGCCAGTCCTGCGTGGACGACCTGTTGTTGCGCCAAACTCGGCGCCCATCTGCCTAATACGCATGCCAAGCCGGAAATCACCGCCATCGTCCGGCTGCTGAAGGATTACTGCTTCCTTCTCGCGGCTTCCCTCACCATTACACCAATTGGCAGATTGTATTCCGCCGATTTCGGTTGGAAAAGGTCCGACACCAACACGGGTCATATAGAAAGCTTTAGCAATACCAACAGAATAGCCAACATCTTTGGCAGAAAGTCCTGCACCTTTGGCAAGGCCGTCGAGTGTGCAGTCAGACGAAGTCACATACGGGTAGGAGCCATGGTCGATACTAAGCATCGCTCCCTGAGCACCTTCCAACAAAATGCGTTTATGTCCGACAGCTTCACAAACTATAGTGTCGGTATCACAGATCATATGAGCCAAAGCGACACCGCAGTCCAAGTACCAGTTAGCAATCGCCTCCACAACAAAAGAATTACTTTCCGTGTCGTAGAAGTTTCGCAGAGCCAGTCGCGGATCGTTCATCACCTCATGGATTACCGCATAGTCATAAGTACCCAAGATGCGGTTGTGCCAAGCGAGATTTCTGGCCAGCTTCTGATTAAACACCTTCGGATTGAGCAGATCATTT
>CAYIDS010000151.1:0-1784 GCA_964362185.1 uncultured Saccharimonas sp. (SeqCode) | reverse complement strand
CGCGAACGCGTGGTTTGCGTACTAATTGATTGATGGTTGGCATTTATTCTCCTTCGATTTGTAACCTACTGCTGCACGTGAATGCCAACGCGTGGCTCAGGCTACTTATGTTTTACAAACTAATTTTAACAGATTTAATCTTCCAGCGCAACGGCTTCGGCCGCTTCAATTTCTTCAGGGCTTCGATCTCCGGTGCCAACTGGTATTCGACGTCCCAAGATAACGTTTTCTTTCAGACCAAACAAATGGTCAACTTTTCCACTTGTAGCGGCGGCTATAAGCACCCGAGTTGTATCCTGGAAGCTTGCCGCGCTCAAAAATGAATCGGTCGACAGACTAGCCTTGGTAATGCCCAGCAAAAGTTGGATGACCTTGGCGGGGTGTTTGCCGCCAGAGATTAGTTTTTCGTTGGCTTCGGCGACAGCTAGCTTGCTAACGATATCACCGGTAACGAACTCACTGTCACCAGCTTCTTCAATCTGGACACGACTAAACATCTGCCGAACGATTATCTCAAGATGCTTGTCAGCAATATTCTGACCCTGTGAAGCAAAGATGCTAAGGATTTCGTTCATGATGTAGCGCTGTGTTGCTTCTACGCTTTGTAAGCGCATAAGTTCATGCAGGTTGATCGAACCATTAGTCAAACGCTGTCCAGGCACCACTTTGTCACCGTTGGTTACGACCAACTGCTTAAAGCTTGGGATTTCATAGCGAGCGGCACTTTTACTGCTAGGTGAAATTGTTATGACTTTCTTGGTTACATGTGCCTTGCCCGCAATTGGGGCTAAGATAGGGTCGGCCCCATCTTCGCTGGCGGCAAGAACATCACCGATAGCAATCTCACTACCGTTAGCAACCTGGGCCTTACGACCTTCAAGTGCCAGCTCAATTTTTTCGTTCTCGTCGGCGGCAACCTGTACGACATAGGAATCACCCTCTTCCCATGTTGTCGCTGTACCTGCAATCTCTGATAGAAAGGCCTGACCCTTTGGGGTACGCACTTCAAACAATTCTTCAACTCGAGGCAGACCAGTAGTAATGTCCTCACCGGCCACACCACCAGAGTGAAAAGTTTTTAGGGTTAGCTGTGTGCCTGGCTCACCTATGCTTTGGGCGGCAATCACACCAACTGGGTGGTGTCCGGCGACAAGCTCGCCGGTTGCGGGATCAAGACCATACGACTTACGGCTTATGCCACGAACACTTGCGCAACTAAGCACGCTCATGATTTTGACACCGTCAATTTCTTGGTCAGATTCCATCGCCGTAGCCATTTCTTTTGTGACAAGGTGACCTTTCTTGACAATACCTTTTAGGGTTTCAGCCATAAAGCGACCTTCCAGGCGAGACGCGTAATTGACACCGATTGCATCCGAGTCTCTCCGATAAATAGCAAAACCTGGATCTGGACAATCATCGTCCAGCGTAAAGACGTCTTGGCTAACGTCGACAAGACGACGAGTCAAGTAGCCAGAATCGGCTGTCTTTAGAGCTGTGTCAATCATGCCTTTTCGAGCACCACGAGTAGCCGTAAAATACTCCAGTGGACTGAAGCCCTTCATGTAGTTTGACCGAATTGGAAGCTCAATCGCCCGCCCGGACGCATCGGTGGTAATACCGAACATGCCAACAGCTGTTTTTACCTGACCGATGTTACCACGCGCGCCGGATACCACCGCGATAGACATCGATGTATCTTCGCCCGCAAACTGCTGTGCCAGTGTGGTTTGAACTTGGGCATCAACTGTTTGCCAATTTTCTACAGTCAAACGGTATCGCTC
>CAYIDS010000150.1:663-1801 GCA_964362185.1 uncultured Saccharimonas sp. (SeqCode) | reverse complement strand
TTGAACTGCAGGATACTCATACCCCGATACTAACATACCTCTATGACCCCGCAAGCTCACACCACTCACTGAAATGGTAGCGCCATACCCACAATCGTTACTCTTCTTTTAATCTCGCGAACCACTTATCCGAGAGTGCTTCTGCTGGGTCAATCCCTTCATTGTCCGCGAACAAAAGAAGAAAACCAAACACATCGGCTATCTCATGTGAAAACATTTCTTTGATTTCATCTTTGCTCTTCCCCTTTTGTCTTCCACGACTGGTCATCATTAAGTACGCCTGCAAACACTCGCCCCACTCTTCGGTGATCTTAAAAGGATAGTAGTCACGGTCAACTTTTACATCAGGAAATTCGCGCTCGTATTTGCGCATCACCTCTTTAACTTTCTTGGTAAGGTTTATTAAGTTATTATTTTCCATATCTTGAGTGTATCAGCTTATTAGCGAATAAAGCAAAAGCAGACCTACTTATTAAGTCTTCCTTCTTTAAATGGAAAATTCTTGGTCCCGAGGCACTAACTCAACAGCATCTGAATAACCAACAACAATACTGGCATGAGCACAATGGAAGAGAACGCTTTCAGTCGGTCTCTTCTGTTCTTTTCTAGCTTCTTGTGCTCGGGCCCAAAATCAAATTCAATACTGGGCCACAGTTTAACAACCCATCCTGTAAGTGGGTATGATGGTATAAAAGCAAGTACGCATAGATAAGCAATACCCATAATCTTTCCGAAGTTAAGGTGGGAAACAGCTTCTATCAAATGTACTGAAGAATACAAAGCAAACAGCTGCAGGGCGACCAAAGTAAACACGACGGCGCCTCCAACGGCAAATTGGTATCTGTAGGACAAAAACCAGTGCTCTTGTGGTTTTACTGCGTCAAATAACATACTAAATCTACTACGGATTCCCGCCACCCAGTCACTATCACTCCCGCTAATCTTAACGAAATTAAGGTACTCACTATCTCCTTGCTGTAAGTTTAAGGCAATGCCCTTATAAGTTGCTGTTTCGGGATATGAATAGTAAAGTAGCTCCATGGAGACCGCCGTAACTTTCTTTATATTGATGATGCCCCCATCTAAAATCACCCAATCATCACTATTTTCATATTCATACCTTGTCCCATCTTCACAC
>CAYIDS010000150.1:0-653 GCA_964362185.1 uncultured Saccharimonas sp. (SeqCode) | reverse complement strand
GACTCGCCATTGGGCGCATGCAACTCACGCTGCGAATAAAAAACGTCCCAAATATTCTTTATATCTGTTTTTGTAAATACCTTATCCTTTATTTTGACTTCCCACGTTTCTTTCATAAACCAGGCGTGCATTATTCATTATTTATCGTTAGGGTGCTCCCTTGCTACGTATTACCATAATGCTGTCATTCCATCTTCTGCGAAAATTAGATGGGCAAGCAGGGACTCCGCTTCGCTAGAAGCCTATAACTTCTTTAATAATTTGTAGTCTTTGCACATGAGCGCCTCTTTTTTGGCGCGCGTCCATCCTTTGAGCTGCTTCTCTCTTCGCATCGCTTCTTGTCTTGTAGCATATTCTTCCTGATAGACAAGCACAAATTCATCCGAGACATCTCTGACAAATTTTGCTGACTTTGTTGATCTTGAGCTATGCTGTTTCTCGCGAACAAAAAGGTTGCTGGTTTGCCCAATATACAAATCGCCCTTCTGATTTTTGAGAAAATAAACGTAATACATTTTCTTCGACTTCGCTCAGGACATTCGACTCCCTTAGTATATCACTGGGGATTACTATCAAAGCATGGTCACTAAAATAACAGGTCTATAGCCATGAGCGAACGAAGTGAGTCGAATGGCTGACCTCATCGGTCTCGG
>CAYIDS010000149.1:0-1864 GCA_964362185.1 uncultured Saccharimonas sp. (SeqCode) | reverse complement strand
CCAAAGTCTGTATCGGGCAGATTGATACCCTTTCGCTTGACAAGTACGCCATCGTTTTCAGCCCGAGCATGAACCACACCAGCAGACACACTGGTAACGACACTACGTATCTTGCCGTCAAACAAGTACAAACGTTCGCCTCGTTTCATCTTTTTGCTCAAATCATATTGGGTGGGTATCAGACCGGAGCGAGCATAATCACTGTCGTACTTAAAGCTAAGTGCCTGCCCCTTCTGCACATTGATAAAACCATCAAAATCCCCCAGTCGTATCTTTGGTCCTTGTAAATCTTGAATAATGGCTACGGGTTTTCCGTATTCTTTGCTAGCTTTGCGAATCCAGCCAATTTGTTCATCTCGTTCTTCGTATGTACCGTGGCTAAAGTTCAGACGTATAACGTTAGCACCGGCTTTTATCAACGCCAAAATTTTTGCATAACTATTAGTGGCTGGGCCTACCGTGGCAATTATCTTTGTACGCTTAAAATCGCTAACCGGTACATTTGGTACCTGTGATGTTATTTCCATTGTTACTTCCTATTGTACCCTCTTATGCTTATCTTAAAAAGGTCGTTAGCAACTAAAAAGACCCATCCGAAGCAGATGAGTCCCTTTTGGTGAATCTAGCCCCCTCGCATTAATAAGCTGTAGTCGCTGAAATCGTTAGGTGGAACGATCTACTAAGAAGTAATCTTTTGAACGAGTGATAAAAGTGAATCGCCGCTTTCAAAAGAGTACGCAACAGCTTGAAAGCCAAGTCTCTGAGCGTATTCGACGTTTTTGGGTCTGTCATCAATAATATAAGTGCTCGCAGGTTCGACAGTTTCTGCTGTTAACTCAAACAACCCATCAGATTTTAATCTGCCTAACTTGTGAGAAAGAAACATAAGGTTTGGGTTTGCATATTCATTCAACCGTAGTGGCGTTGCCTGTGCTTCATAAAAGAAAGGTGAGCTATTTGAGATAATGCCAATATTGATGCCATGTTCCTTTAGTAACTCAAAAGACTCAATGGCTTCGGGATTTGTTGATGTGATTTGTTGCTTAACGGCCTCTACGGCTTCCGAGCTTAACACAATCCCCAAAGTATCAGCTATTTCTTTCCAAAACTCCGACTCTGAAGCCTCAGAAAGCACTGCATATTTTCTAAAAATATGATTTACCTTTTGCGTTACTATCTCTTTTGGTTCTCCCAAACCCAATGCAAGGCCATACATCTCATCTGTTAAGTATGTTTCGTGACCATCGTGACTCAAAACATTTCCTAAATCAAATAAAACAGTTTTAATCGGCATATGAGTATCATAACAAAGAAGAATCGAACTATCTAACAGATAAGAAAAATGCCCTGTCGTCATTGAATGGCTTCCGAGCATTTAGTTTGATCTGAAATTCACCTTTGGTGAACCTAATAGAGTCGAAGTGGAACCTAATCTGTGAGGAGATTATACGCTGGAACAGATTACTAGGTAAACAACAGTGGTCATTAGAGTTACCCGCAACTAATGGAACCTATTAAGTAGTTAGGTTGCCTTAACCAGTTATTCGGCAGATGAGCCTTTTGTAATCTAAGTGAGCTAGTGGTTGGGCGAAATCGTCCAGTCCCTATACCTATATTATACAATATTGGGTTCCGTGTTAATTGAATGCGAATGACTCAATAACAGAATTGTAGCCTTTAAGATACTTGTTAATGCTGTTCTCACTGATGTATCTGTAGCTTAAATAGTAAGTCTTGTCACCTTTGATGAAAAAAGTACCGATATGTGGTTGCCCGTTGGAAGTATCTGCCGAGAACTGTGTGTCTTGCCAACGAAATTGAGCAGCTCTTACTCCACCAACTTTTATCTCTTTGGCATTTGTAA
>CAYIDS010000148.1:0-1901 GCA_964362185.1 uncultured Saccharimonas sp. (SeqCode) | reverse complement strand
CTTCGTTGTCAGTAAAGCCGTGTTCCCCTAAAATCTCTCCATATTGATCCTCAATTCGTTCCATCTTAGTAGCAGCGTAACCAGTTTTCTTCCACTCGTGGTAAAGAGCGTCTTGTACGGCAGACTTGTCTCCGCCGTACAAGCTCATTGATTTTGCATGTGCGGTTTTGCCAGCTTGGTAGCTTCCGTATGCCGATGAAGCTCCTGCGACAGCTCTTCCGTTCTCCATATCTATTCTTCTGTACCAGCCAGCTTTATTGCCTGTTGACCCATCATCCCATGCTATGAGCAAATCACGAATATTACTATCATCTCCTGAGCCAATTTGATCCTGCAACATGCCAGAGCGTTGCTTGTTGTACGCGGCTCTTTTGGCCTGCAAGTTGCCATAGTTTAGTGCTCTTCCAAGGGCTCTCCTGCCAAAACCTGCGTCGTCTTTTTTGCCAGCTGTTACTGCCCTCTCCCGTAGCAAAGTTGTACGGTCGCCCATTTTATACTTCGTCCTGTTACGTAGGCTGTAAGGGTCGTTAATATTGCCTTTTATGCTCTCTGCACCTCTTTTGTTCCAGCCAGACAGGGTAGCGAACAATGTGCCAATGGCTCCCCCTGCTAGTTTGAAGGCGAAAGGGACTAAAAAGAGGGGTAAAATCAGGGCCACAATTTTAATGATGTCGGTCAAAACATTGTCCGAGCCATCTCCGAGTATTGTGGGGGCAACGTGAGATATAGCAAACATTACCATGATAATTGGGTACACCAACAGAGTCTTGAGCAGTAAGTTCCACCAAGTTTGGGCATATTTGGCAGTGTTTGGTAGTGCGTATAATGCTAATGCTACAGGAGCTATCAGTGTCAAAAATATGATTAGCCCTTGCCTGATGAAGAGGGTCACAAAAACCCCAATGAAAGCAAGAACAGCGGGCAGAAGGATAAACAGCGCTAAGAAGGCGAGTAGTGGCCCTGCAAGTGGGGTGAACCACACAAAGAACGAGCCAGTCGTGCCAAGAAGTACTCCCAAACCGGCTACCCCCCCAATTTTGAAATTAAGCGCGTCTTCTTGCCCAAACGGTAAATAGATTAACTGGACTACGCCACCCCCAATTATGTTTGTTATGTCAAGTGCTAGGGCGATCAGGTAGTAAGATAAATTAATCAGTATCACCGCCGCCAGTAACCTAGGTAAAATCTTTTTGGCAGTGTAGGCGTCTACCAAACCGCCGCCAGTTGCCTGACCGTAGATTGCGATCAACAAAAAGATTACAAGTAAGGCGTTGGCTATATTACGGAATCTGGTCCAGACCTGGTATTGATGGTTATCTTGTCCTGTGTCAGTGGGTAATGGCTTGGTTACGAGTAGCGGCACGATTAGATTATTAAAGATATAATCAGCACCATCAGCTATACCATTAATGACTGGGCAGGCTATCCATGCCAACGACCCACCATTGCTGATGCAGGTTGGGTCATCGTCTCCTGCTCCGGTGCCGTCGACGTTCGTGCCAGCAACGTCGGTTCGCCCGGGACCGGCAAAGACTATATCAAAAGATGGTTTGCCCGTTTCCTTGACCTTGACCAGAGTTTTACCAGCGGCAACGGCAAGGACTTGTGCGGAGGTAAGACCCTCGATATATTTACTACCGTTACAGCCGTTGTTCTTGAACTTATCGGTACACCAAAGGAAGTTAAATTCCGGGTCATCTGTAAATATGCTATTTAGTTCTGTTCCGTTGGCATTGGCCTTGAAGACGATGTTGAAATTTTCTCGGTTCTTAAGATGCCCCAGCACGAGTGCGCCTTCTTCGTTGGTTGAATCGTCATCACAGCGCCATCCGACCGGGAATCCATCGTCGTGTTCATTAATTAGGTGGAAGTTGCTACTTTCGGCACTAAGACAACTAGCT
>CAYIDS010000147.1:0-1939 GCA_964362185.1 uncultured Saccharimonas sp. (SeqCode) | reverse complement strand
CCAACCGACTGACAGTGTTCCGATAGCCGGAATATTAAGGGTGCTAACGTCGAGTTTGGCATAAAAAAACCATCCGCCGACGAGCGACACGAATGTCATGAGCAGCAATTTAAGTTTGCTAGGCAACCCTGCCACGCCCTTCCCAGAACCACGTATATTTATAATGTCATCTATCAAGCCAATCGCTCCGGCACCAATTAATGCCGCCAATGGTAGCCAAGTTTCTGAACGACTCAGATTGAACACTAATGTCACTAGGGCAACTGACAGGACAAAAACAATACCAGCCATTGTCGGAATGTTGCGACGGTGTTTGTCGGCGTGAAGAGCTGTGAAAACTGTAGCCTTTTCGCCCGTCACGGCATTTTCACGCGGTTTTTTCCACCACTCGCCGGCGTATGCCAGTGTTGTATAAATGGGAGTAATCAACATGCTAAGAAAAAAACTCAAAAAGCCTAGCAACAAAATATTAATGACGGTGCTTGTTTCTACTGTTATTTGTAGTATTTGATTCATATTAACTCCTATCCATTATATACGACTTTACCCAATAATTATTGCCCTTTTGGCGTAACCCCAAAGCTGTCAATTAACATATTTGTTAGCCGAAAAAATATTGGGGCTGCTGCTTTTGCCCCGGCATAACCAGGAATTTTTGGTTCATTGACACGCACTACAATTACGTACTGGGGTTTGTCACCACCGACAAAACCAATAAAGGTTCCGTTATTACGATCATCGTGGTAGCCACCGCCTGGTTTGCCAATCTGGGCTGTTCCGGTTTTGCCGCCGACGCCGTATTCTGAACGTAAGTTACGTTCACCGTAGACTAAGTGGTTTTTTTCTAGGGTATACTCCATTAGTTGCTGGATAGTCTTGCTAACTTCAGGACGAACAACGTTGGCGCGAATAATTTCCGGCTTTTTGATAACTTCTTTACCGGTAGAGTCTATCGATTTTTCAACTAAATGAGGACGATAGTAAGTGCCCCCATTGATTATGCTGGATAACGCGGCGGCCATTTGCAAAGGCGTGACTGTCATACCCTGACCAAATGCCATGTTCGCGTACTGGATATCCAAACCAAAACCGTCGGTTGGACTTGGCACGTAGCCCTCTGCCTCATACCCCTGCTCTATGCCGGTTTTCTTACTAAATTGATAATGATCGACCAGATAATTGTTCCAGGCAACACGAGCTTTTTGATTCAACTGCCCGCCACCCATTTGCATCACAAGCCAGGTAGCTCCGGTATTTAATGATAATTGAATGATATCG
Source organism: uncultured Saccharimonas sp. (SeqCode) (assembly GCA_964362185.1). GTDB lineage: Bacteria > Patescibacteriota > Saccharimonadia > Saccharimonadales > OMJO01 > CAYIDS01. The sequence goes on along the minus strand of CAYIDS010000147.1, from coordinate 661 downwards.
GCGACGCTGTGTGTACCAGGTCCGCCATCTTCTTCAATATTCGTAATCGTAGCGTCACCTATCTTGATTCGGCTGGGGTCATAGTAGCTGGTATCTTTAGTTACCACTTTTTGGTCCAGCGCGGCTGCCAAGGTAAGGGGTTTCATAGTCGAGCCAATTTCTAGCGGCGAGCTAACTACCCCGTTTATAAAAGTGGCCGCGTCACTCACCTTGTAGAATTCACTAGGATTGTAAGTCGGAAAATTTGCCATAGCTTTTACGGCACCAGTATACGGATCGATGATTACCGCGCTACCGGATGTGGATTTGGCGGCGTCTAGGCCTTGCTTTAGCTGATCTTCTAATTGTTGTTGCATGCCTAAATCAATCGTCAAAAATAGATCCTTGCCCGACTTTGGCTCTATTTGTATATTGTCCCGATTGCTAGCCAGGGGCACACCTTGAGCATCAGTTATTGCCTTGAGCATACCTGGCGTGCCTGTAAGCTCCTCATTCAGTGATTGCTCAATGCCATATTTCCCCACTCCATCGTCATTTACAAACCCAAGTAACTGTGCCGCGAGTTGATTTTGAGGATAGGTTCGATAGACGGTTTCTTTGGTACCAATGCCCTTCAGTTTTAGACCAGAAATTTTTTCTTTTTGCTATTTTGTTAGTTTTT
>CAYIDS010000146.1:0-1943 GCA_964362185.1 uncultured Saccharimonas sp. (SeqCode) | reverse complement strand
GACATGGTCTACAATAGAGTCATGAACTTTAGCGAAGAGGCTCTCAAAAAACACAAACAGCTGAAAGGCAAGATATCAATTTCGCTAAAAGACAAGTTGGACACAAAAGACAAGTTGAGCACTTATTATACGCCCGGTGTCGCAGCCGTTTCCAGCTATGTTGCCAGCCACCCAAATGAGGCGCGTGACTACACCTGGCTCAACAACAGCGTGGCGGTTATCAGTGACGGTTCTGCCGTGCTGGGGCTGGGTGATATCGGGCCGCTTGGCGCCCTGCCTGTTATGGAAGGCAAGGCCATGTTGTTTAAACATTTCGCCGGTATTGATGCCGTGCCGATAGTCCTAAATGTTCACAGCGCCGACGAAATTGTCGCGGCCGTTACTGCCATCGCACCGAGTTTTGGAGGCATTAACCTGGAAGACATTGCGGCACCGATTTGCTTTGAGGTAGAAGAGCGTGTCAAAAAAGCACTTGATATACCCGTCATGCACGATGATCAACACGGAACAGCCATAGTCGTTTTGGCAGGTCTGATCAATGCTATGAAAGTAACTAAGCGTGAACTAAAAGATTGCCGCATCGTGGTGGTTGGTGCTGGCGCGGCCGGCACGGCTATTATGAAATTATTAAATCTCTACGTTAACCCGGAGATTCTGGCTGTTGATAGCACGGGAATCATTAGTAAAACTCGTGAGGACTTAAACGATGATAAGAAAAGATTACTGGACTTTTCTAATAAAAGAAACATCAGCGGCTCACTGCAAGACGCACTTTATGAAGCCGATATATTTATTGGCGTTTCCAAGTCGGGACTACTTACGGCAGACATGGTAAAAACGATGGCCAAAAACCCCGTCATCTTCGCCATGGCTAACCCAACGCCCGAGATTATGCCCGATGTTGCCATAACTGCCGGTGCCGCAGTTGTGGCAACTGGGCGTAGCGACTTTCCAAACCAAGTTAACAACGCCTTAGCATTCCCTGGTATTTTCCGGGGCGCACTAGACAACCGAGTAAACAAAATTACCGACGAGCATAAAATTGCCGCCGCCCAAGCTATCGCTGGCTTGGTCGCCCGACCGACTGCCGAGAAAATAATTCCATCCGTACTAGATAAACGCTTAGTACCGGCTATAGCCAAAATAATTGTCTAAGAGCCTGACAAATTCTCTCTGTTGAATAGTGAAAATGAAGTAGCAGTCCGTGATTTTTTAACTGTTTTATTGTATTAAATGGTAGCTTTAGTTACCATGCAATACAAAAAACAGTTAAAAAGTGGCTGACCTTCTTTTTCGCTCAACAAGGAGATTTTGTCAGGCTCTAAGCGCTAAATTAGCTCTAGCCAACGACGCGGAAAACTTCTTCGAGGGTGGTCATTCCTTGACAAGCTTTGAGCACACCATCCTGTAACATTGTACTCATACCGCTTTTTACCGCCGAAGCCTCGATGTCCTGGGCTGACAAGACGTGATCGGCATGCTCCATTTGTTGTCGTATTTCACCAGTCATTCTGAACTGCTCGCGAATAGCAATTTGCCCGCTGAAGCCAAACGGATTCTCGGCTGACTTGCCCGGCAGAAACAGCTTCAGACCACTAAGGTCAGGCCGATTCACGGATGGCGGCAATGATTCAATAACTTCTTTAACTCTTGCCATTGTCGTGTCGTCTGGCTGGTATGGTTGCTTTGTCTTATCATCTAGTCGTCGAACTAATCGCTGAGCCATGACCAGTCTGATGGCCGAAACAAACAGTGGATTTGCCCCAATAACGTCCATTAGCCGCGTTAATGCGGCGGCGGCCGACGAGGCGTGAAAAGTGGACAAGACTAAGTGTCCGGTTAGTGAGGCTTGTAATGCCGTTTTGGCGGTATCGTTATCGCGTATCTCGCCCACCATGATAATATCTGGGTCCAGACGCAAGACGGCACGTAACTTGTCGGCA
>CAYIDS010000145.1:0-1975 GCA_964362185.1 uncultured Saccharimonas sp. (SeqCode) | reverse complement strand
ACTCGCGGCAGTCAGCAGAGGGATGAGCAAAAGCCAAAAAGCAGCCTTGAGATTTCCTTCCTTGTGACGTTTAATATTTTTTTTCTTTGACATAGCTATTTTCCTTTATTGTCCAAAATATAATAAGACTTGGCCAACTCCTAGAACGTCTGGATCTCTTAAGCCATTTAGTTTCTTTATATCAGCGACTGTCATTTTGAACTTAACACTCAAATCGATAAGACTATCACCTGGCACCACGGTATACCTTTTAACCCCCGTAGGCAAAATACTTCCTGGCGGCAGTTGAGGAACTGCCGATGAAGTAGAAGTGAAGACAATCGTTTGGGACAAATCTTGAACGGTGATTGGCTGTTCTTTATCAATTGAAGCCCCGGATTGGGCGCGCATATATTCATTAAACTGCAACACGCCAACCAAAAATACAACTACCGCCGTAACACCACTTATTACCGTAAACCAACGCCTAATATAACGCTTTTTCTTAGCCCGTGCCTTGTGCCAACGGGTTGCCCAGCTATTTTCTATCAAAGTCGCCAACGCGTATATCTTTATTATTGAGTTGACGTAGCCAAATAGTATGTAAGCTGGAAGATAGACGAGTCGTTTTGGGTATAGCCTAAAGTAGCCAGACAAACGGATAAATCTACTCATCACCCACCAGGCTACTAGGATAACAAGCGCTAGCCATTCGCCACTTGCGATCGCCAACGCGCAAGCCACCGGACCGAGTAACATAAAAAATGGCTGGATGAAGCGGTCTATCATGAAAATAGCCAATGCTGGATGGCGCCATGCCCACTTCTTCTTTATGGCCCTAAGGTCGGCCCGCCATGAGTTGCGAGTCCATCTCAGGCGCTGTTTTAGGAATTTGCCAATAGACCCCAGTCCTGGAGTAAAAACTTCCGCGCCCAAGGCAAATGACACCTGCCAGCCTTGCTCAATAATAAGGTGCGTTAGTCGTTTATCGTCGCCGGAAATACCCCTTGTACCGAGGAAAAATTCATGACGGAGATCGTGTATATTGTCATACTTGTCGTTTAGGATTGCTTCCCGACGATAAAAAGCAGTTCTTCCCGAAAGAGTATTAAATACCTTGCCAACTGCTAGTAAAAATGGTACTTCTTCCCTATACCTTGTCCATAGTAAGATATCAAACATCACGTTACCAACCGTGTCGGGGTTTTGGATGCGTTGAGCGACGGTAGTCCCGCCCACCTTTTTATCAAGAAAAAGCGGCAAAGAATTTTTTAGGACGTTATCATCCCATATCGTATCGGAGTCCACGAGGGTAATAATATCCCCTTTGGCTTGCTGTATGCCATCACAAAGAGCAGCTCTTTTACCTGGCTTGGGAGTTACTATCATTTTGCATTTAGTTTTTATTGAAGCGTTACCCGCGTAACTACGCTCAAAGTCAACAATATGCTTTTTGTTGGTCTTATCTATAACCGCGATAATTTCATCAACGCCATTTCGTATCCAAGACTGCATGGCCTCTTCAAAAACATCCTTATCTTCGTTGTAGACGGGGGTAACAATACTTACCGTAGGTTTTGGTCGGTTGGTTGGCCAAGTCTGATACTTTGGTTTATAGAGAGTTGAGGCAAAACGTCTCACAATCCAAAAAGACCATCTCCAGACTCCTATCAAAGAAAGTGGGGCATATATTACAGCTATGCGAACAAAATCAGGCACTAATATTCTCCAGAGCGTTATTTCGCACTTCTGTGTTTTTACCCAGAAGTTTTTCGTGTCTTAAATTTTCTACTACCACGGAACGCAAAATTCCCAGTTCATAGTCGTTTGAATCCCCCCATTCCAGCAAGGCGCGAGCGTCTTTTGGTAAGCATGATCCATCGAAAGGTCCGTAATCACGCAAACCGTAAAGCGGGTTCCAAATTCCTTCACAACTCTCTGCTGTGGCTTGAAAAATCATGTTCGCGTCCCACTTCTCATTGTTAGCTACGACACG
>CAYIDS010000144.1:0-1998 GCA_964362185.1 uncultured Saccharimonas sp. (SeqCode) | reverse complement strand
AAAACGCTCAGTGGAACCCAGCTTTTACTTCATCTAATACCAATAGTTGTTACCAGTGCTGCTTTTGCCGCGCTGGTAACAACGGCTTTGCCGGGCGGGGTGCGCTATGATTTGATAAATAATCCTGTCGGCAAAATAGCGGAAAGCTCCCAGAATGTACTCATTGCGGCTTCGTCCATTCTGACGCTATTGCTAATGTGGTTCACAATGCGCCACTCCAAAAGAAAACGCCACTAGATTGACATTTGACCTAAGTTAACAGATAATTACCCCTGTTCTTTTGACTCCGCGTTTATAGCGGGCCCTTAGCTCAGCTGGTAGAGCAGAGGCCTTTTAAGCCTCGTGTCGCGGGTTCGAGTCCCGCAGGGCCCTCCAATTCAAGAAGCTCCCAAATGGGGGCTTTTTGAATTGGAGACTCTTGGGAGTTTGAACTTGTGACACGTTCGTGTTGTGGGTGAGTCCCGCCGCTGGCGGGACGCAAGGGAGTCAACTCTTGCAAACTTGTTTGCAAAGATGTTGCGACGGGTGAGAAAAGCTTGTAGCTTTTCGCAAGGACACTTGACTGATTTGGAACTTGTTTCAAGTAAGTCAATGTCGGGGTCGCTGAAAGTGACCGCCGAAGGTGACCGAGTCCCGCAGGGCCCTCCACGCAAGAAGTCGAGTTTCTACTCGGCTTCTTGCGTGTAATCAACATATGTAGTCTCAATGGCTCGACTGAAAGCTTCACGCAGTGCTCTTATTTTCTCTGGTCTAGGCTCAAGCGTGTCTTGATCGTGGGTGATAATAGTGTCATATTCTACTTGCAATGATTGCACTTCGCAGTTAATACCAAGACCGTACAGGTTCGCCTGATGGCGAAGTGTGGAATATTGGTCGCAAATATAACCACCACGCATGACAAGATTAAGGTGTATATCATTTGGTAACTGCCTTTTTTCTAGTTCGACCTCAAGATGTTTTATAAGTTGTTCTAAGAACTCTGGGTCGCAGCTAACTTGTTCTACGTTGCCGGCATGAGAACTGCCCTCAAAACCCCTGTTCGACAAGATAAATGGTTTCATAACAACTGGGTTACCAGCATTGTCGTTACCTATTTCGTAATGAGCAGTATTATCCCACGCAACAACGAAAGTTAGATCTGATCTGACGGCTAACTGAGAGGCAATTTCACGCTGAAAAGGTTCATAGAAGTTCTGTTGGCAGTATTCCTTATTTTCATCAGTAAGCCCTTCGCCATCCTTCCATACATTGTGTCGATCAGGCTTGCTATAGTCCTGTTCCTGAAAACGTCCCGGATCATACGGATTTCTATTGAGGTCACCGAGTGCACGACTTCGTTCAGCGACAATTGTCACAATGCCATTAAGGGGTACTGTTTCGTCAGTACCGTAATCGGAAAAGCGTACTTTTTGCTCAGGTGTTAATGCTACTCGTGATTCGAACTCTCCATACTCGTGGCTTGCATGATGAGCTGTATAAATTACAGGAACTTCGCCGCTACCTTCAATTACTTTCATGACAGCACTATAACAAAGATTTGGTCATTTTACTGTAATTTAGTCACAATAGCTAACACTAATGTCCTCCAATGAAAAAGACCCATCTTACGGGGGTCTTTTTCATTGGTTGTTCAGTTGGCTCGGTTTCACGACCCAGATTTTCTGAAAGAAAAGATGGTAGTCGCGAGTTCGTGAAGCGATGCCGTGAGAAACAAGCACGCGAAGTATTTGTTTCGAACAAGGAAGCGAATGGTTGTTGATACATCAGCTTAATGTATCATATTGCTCTTGCTTTGGATTTATTGATTGTCCTGGTAGGCTGGGACAAAAGGCTGGCTAATGAGAAATTTGCGCCTCAGGCGTACTACACTAATTATAGCTTTCTCGGTGGCGGTAGTTTTGGGTGTGGCAAGCGCGGGCTGGGTGCCGGCTTTTTCAACAAACTACCTGTACCCTGCGATATTGCTGGCTTTAGTTTTTGCAAAACACAAAAATATTA
>CAYIDS010000143.1:0-2032 GCA_964362185.1 uncultured Saccharimonas sp. (SeqCode) | reverse complement strand
CCACAAAGATTCGCCCAGGGGCTTGGTCCATGATGTCAACGAAACTCTGCTCGATGGTACTTTCACTTGGCGTGCGGCCAGGTCGCTCCGTTGTAGTACTTTCACTGAGTAATGCCAGGACACCCTCTTTACCAAGACGATTCAGCCGCTCCGTATCAGTCCTTTCATGATCAAGTGGGTTGGGGTCAAGACGAAAGTCACCAGTATTTATAATTCGTCCTACTGGTGTATCTAATACTATGCAGGTACTGCCAGGAATAGAATGCGTAATACGCACCAACTCGACAAAAAATGGTCCTATCTTGAGACGCTCGTGAGTGTTTTCGTTCATGATAACCGTCTGTAGCTCAAATCCTTCGGGCATTGATAGACCAAAGTTTTCAAAAATCTCCTCTACGCGACCGATGCTGAATTTACTACCATAAATCGGGGCTGGTAACTTTGGCACAATGTGCGGCAGACCACCAATGTGATCCAAGTGACCGTGAGTAATGATATAAGCACGTAGTTTGTGGCGAATGCTCTCCAGATAGGTAATGTCGGCTATGCCGTAATTAATACCCGGTAAATCAACACCAAGATCGTTGCCACAGTCCATGACAATGGCATCATTCATGTACTCGACCAAAATCATATTCTTCGATCCACCACTGTCCATACCCCCAAGACCGATGATTTTTAGACGTGGGCTGTCATCAATAAAGTTTGCCCTTGGCTGGCCGTTTTCTTGAGCCGAGGCATCAAGATACTGATTGGCAATACGATGCGCATCTTCTTGGTTACGCTTTTGGGCACGAATAGCCGCGCCCCGACTAGCGCGTGGGGCTTGAGCCGAGTTGCCCGGTTGCCCAGGTTGACGGGGACGATGGTTACTGGGTTGTTGGTTGTCATTATTTTGTTGTTTTGGATTCATATTTTATATTCTCCTTAGTTTCTTTAGTAAATGTTTAATTAATTTTCAATTTGTTCTAAAATTGCTGGGATTTTGCTAAAATCCTCTAGCAATGTTTGCCGCATACCACCGTTGTATAGTGCCGCCGCTGGGTGGAACAACGGCAGGATGACCCAGGCTTTAAAGTCCTTAGCATCTTGTGAGCCTTCTGCGCCTTCTTGAATTTGCTTTCCATTCTGATTTCCGAATTCTGTATTCCGAATTCTGATTCGTTTGGGTTGGCCGTGAACCATGCTAATCTGCAGATCCGGTAAAAAGCAGTTCAAGCTATGGCGACCAAGTGTTACCACTATTTTGGGCGCTATAACCTCCAGCTGGGACTGCAAATATGGTAAAAAAGCCTGCTTTTCCTCGGGCAGTGGATCCCGATTATTAGGCGGTCGATATTTCACAATATTAGTAATGTACACATCACGGCGTTTTAGCCCGATGGTTTCTAGCATTTCGTCCAAGAATTTGCCAGCGGCCCCGACAAACGGCACTCCCTGCAAATCCTCATTCTTGCCTGGCGCTTCACCGACAAAGACTATGTCAGCATCGGCACTTCCACTACCAAACACCAGTTGGGTGGCAGTCTTGGCCAGGTTTGGGCAGACATTATTTTTTAGGATGTCTGCGTTAATCTGTTCGAGACGAACTTGTTTACTGGACTTACGTGAACCTCCCCCATCCCCAGACCAACTAACCTCGGCTGGTAGCACTTTGCCTTCTTTCGATGTAGCTATGGCTACCTCTCTATCAGTCAAACCACTTCCAGCTCGAGCTGATTTACCCTGGGAACGGGCGCTTTTGCGTAAGTCCAGTTTACTTGTTGTCATTTCGGAATGATTTGATTGTCCTGATAAATAACCTAACGCTCAAAATTAACATCAAAAATGTTAAGCCATACTGACCCAGACTGCCAGTATCTATTGATCTAGTTGCCAGAGCATAGGTCAATACCAGACCAACAAAACCTAAACCTAGCATGGTTAGGGGGTTATTGATTGCCTCTTGGGCTCGTCTGGTCTTTAACATGTTAACAGGTTTGTTTGGCTGCTTTCATACTTAAGTTCAAGCGCCCACGATCGTCAATGGCAA
>CAYIDS010000142.1:0-2099 GCA_964362185.1 uncultured Saccharimonas sp. (SeqCode) | reverse complement strand
CTAGCTGCTCGGGAAGCCAAATCAGAACTTGGGTGGCAGGCACCAAGATTACCGGTGATGTATCTATAAGTAGCAGTTGTGTGGTCACCGTACTGGGGGACGTATGGATTACTGGTGAACTAGAGATGTCCAACTCGGCGAAAATGATTGTTTCAAACTCTTTAGGCACGACTCGCCCAACAATAATGGTAGATGACCGTGACGGTGCCGAATTTAGTAATAGCGCCAAACTGTTGTCCAACGCCAGCGGTACTGGCTTCCAGATCATTAGCTATTATAGTCGTGCCACTTGTTCGCCAGATTGCCTCAACGTTACCGGAGTTGACTTGTACAATTCTCGCAATGATATAACACTACGCCTAGATAATTCTGCGGAAGGACCAAATACCATATTCTACGCCAAGTGGTCGCGGGTACAAATTGCCAATAGCGGACAGATTGGAGCCCTAGTTGGTCAAACCGTAGAAATAAAAAACAGCGGCACAATAACATTCGGCACATCGACCGGAACTGGTAGTACGTATTGGGTATTTGATGGTTATCGGCGTACTTATAATTAGCCTAGGCAAGAGGTGCGAGGGTAATGGTTATGGTATAGTTTTATTTAAGCACGGGTTTCGCTTTTAGGTTAGACACGGGTGGGCAGTATGAAAAACATATCAAAAAATCACTTCACTTCAAAGCACACCGCAAAAAAAGGTGAGTTTTTCCCATGAAGCCAGCTTATTTTTACAAAGATAGGGCTATCTTTGGTCTGGACATTGGTTACGACAACTTAAAGGTCATGCAAATTGTCAAACATGGTCACAAAAATATAGTAACGGGCTATGGTACGGCTGATTTTGATTCAGACAGCTTTGCCAAAGATGGCACTATCCAAGCTCCCGAAAAAATAGCCAAAGCCGCGTTGACTTTGTTCAACAAGGGCTTAATCGGTGATATTAGTACTCGTAGGGTTGCCATTTCAGTACCCGCGGCCAAGACTTTTACCAGAACTATGACCCTGCCAAAGATGAATAAGAAAGAATTGCTAGAGGCAGTTAAACAAGAATCCGAGCAATACATCCCAATACCGTCTAGTCAACTCTACATTGATTACACCATAATCAATCAGACCCAGAAAGATATTGAGCTACTGGCGGTGGCTATACCGACTCGGATTGCTGATTCGTATATGAAACTATCCCAGATACTTGGGCTTGACGTGGTGGCTCTGGAAACAACCATTAGTGCTTCTTGCCGACTTTTTGTAAATACCGAACAAAGTGACGTACCGACCGTACTAATAGACTTCGGTACTGTCTCGTCAGATATCACTATCTATGACAAAACACTCATCGTCACCGGCACCGTTTTGGGCGGTGGTGACAGCTTCACTGACCTGATTGCCAAATACTTAGGCATGGATAAAGTCAATGCCAACACTATCAAGTCAAAATATGGTCTAGGCGTCAGCAAAAAACAAAAAGAAATCAGCGAGGCTTTAGCGCCTCTGCTAGAACAGCTTCTGAAAGAAGTAAGGCGAATGCTCCGTTATTACGAAGATCGAAATACCGTAAATCGCAAGATTAGCCAGATCGTTACACTAGGGGGAGGTGCTAGCATGCCTGGGTTGTCTGAATTTATGACAAGTCACTTGCGTCTGCCGGTCAGAATGTGTGACCCCTGGCATAAACTGTCGTTTAGCCATATCTCACCGCCAAGTAGCTCAGAAAAATCACTGTATAGTACTGTCGCGGGATTGGCTTTGATTGATTCACAGGAGATTTTTGAATGATCAATCTACTACCGCACGCCATGCGCGAGGATATCTTGTACGCCCGTCGCAATGCCTGGCTACTAAAATGGACCGGCCGCCTGTGTATGGGGCTGGTTGGTATTGCCGTTATCGTACTTGGGGGCGTCTTTTATATAAATCAATCCAGTAATACGATCGGCAAGCGAGTGATTGAGTCTCAGCAGCATCTCAAAGTTCAAAAACTGGACGAAACCAAAAAGCGTGTTCAAGATATTAGCGGTAGTCTGAAACTGGTTGTGCAAGTGCTGGGTCGGGAGGTACTCTTTTCTGAACTGCTACAACAGATTGGCGCGGCCATGCC
>CAYIDS010000141.1:0-2112 GCA_964362185.1 uncultured Saccharimonas sp. (SeqCode) | reverse complement strand
AATGCTCGGCTACCAGCATTACTAGGGCGGCGATAATAAGATTGACGCTCACCAGTTGGACCGAACGAAAGGTTGAGCGCGCGGCACTCTCAAGTAGCATGCCAACAATAACCGCGGGGATAGTGGCTGCCATTAGTAAAAGTGCCAACCGTTGTTTATCATTTCTGCCAAACAGTCCGAGCAACAACTCCCATACGTCTTTGTAAAAATATACAAATAATGCCAGCAATGTTCCTAGATGTAGTGCCACGTCAAATGCCAGACCATTGTCAAACACACCCAATGCATGATGCATCAGCACAAGATGACCAGAGCTACTGACTGGGATAAACTCACTAAGACCTTGGGTTACCCCGAGAATAATAGCTTCAATCCAGTTCATCTCTGGTAGATGTCCCGTTTTTCAAACCGAACCACAGCCAACACGAGAATAGTTGACATAACTACGGCAAGAATAGCAATGTGCGACCAGTTGATGCCATTATTTAGAATGCTTGGAGAATTGTAATAGTGGAAGGGTGAAATTTTCTCAATAGCCTTCAATTTGTCGACACCGCCCGATAATCCTGTTATCAAGTATGTGGCAAAGGCGAATGCTCCCACAATTGCTCCTGATAGGCCTCGCCTACTTATTACGGCCCCTAGCGCGTAAGTCAGTACTCCAAATACCATCGTAATCACCCAACAAGCAAAAGTTGCCGCTAGTAGCGAATCAAGAGGGATTGATTCACGCACCAACAAAACACTCACCCAGGTACTGAAGAACAACACGCTTGTTACGACCGCAACAATTATAGCTCCCGCCAAAAGTTTTTGCGTGAACAAACTTGTTCTAGAAATTGGTTGAACCAGTTGAGTCTGGAGGACGCCATCTGCTTCCTCGCCTGCCAATAACCCCGAGAATAATATAACGCTAAGAATAATTGTCATAAATGGCAATTGTTGAAAGACCTGTAAATTTACATAGCCTTTTATGGTGCTATAGGCTGCCGCGTCACCAATTATTGATTTTAGTGAATCAGGTACGTTCTCTAGGCCGGATAGACTTTCCTTAAAAGTTGGGAAAAGTGTCACTGTCATCATGACAAGTGCGACCACGCCAACACTCCAACCAACCATCATCCAGCGTTTTTCATACAGAGTCTTAAGGAAGAGATTTTTAAACATTTCCGTCTCCGTAGTAACCCATAAAGACCGTTTCCAGATCAGCATCTTGGATTGATACGTCTGCAATCTGGTATTTCGCTAATATGCGTAGTAAATCGTTTAGATCTCCGGTGTAGTTGATGTTGATGACATGGCCTTTTACGGGTAGTACTTTAGCACCAGACAATCGGCTAATTTCGGAAACTACCGCCTTGTCTTTGCTAGTAATTCTCACGTTCTTTGGTAGCCCCTCGGTTATGCCCTCCATGTGCCTAACATCAACTAGCTTTCCCTCACGGACAAATGCGACATGGTCGCAGATCTCCTGTATTTCACTAAGTACATGTGACGACACAAAGGTCGTCTTACCCCGCTTTTTGTGGTCCATGATGATTTTGTTGAACTCAGCCTGTATAAGTGGGTCAAGCCCACTAGTTGGCTCGTCAAGTATCAACAGCTCTGGGTCGTGCATAAGCGCGGAAATTAGACCAACTTTTTGGCGGTTGCCACGAGATAATGTTTTGATTTTTCGATTTAGATTAAGCTCCAGCAAACTAGCTAGTTCTATAATTCGCTTTTGGCTTATACCGCCACGAATATTAGCAAAGTAAGTGAGTTGTTGTAGGCCGGTGAGCTTCTCGTCTAGTGCCATATCACCCGATAAAAAGCCAATTCGTTCTCGAATTGCCAGACTATCCTTCTGACAATCAAGCCCAAAAATTGAAATCGTCCCTTGTGTTGGCCTTATCAAATCTACCAGCATATTGATGGTGGTAGATTTGCCTGCACCGTTAGGACCAAGAAAACCAAAAACAACGCCTTTTTCAACTTCAAGATCTACGTTTTGCACGCCCACCGTACTACCATAACTTTTGGTCACATTATCGAGCTTGATGACGGGCTTCATGTATCTATTCTAACCTAATTTAGCGCGCGTATGACTGTTCATTTTTTGGACTTAATTTT
>CAYIDS010000140.1:0-2136 GCA_964362185.1 uncultured Saccharimonas sp. (SeqCode) | reverse complement strand
TGACTTTACAAAGATGCCTTAGATGCTGCTAAAGCTTATAATGTAGCCTCCAGAAAACTTTTCAGTAACGCTGCTATCTTAAATAAACTGTCCTCAAAGGAGCATAAATGACAATACGCTATCTATCATGCCCGTTCTGTAATAGTAAACAGGTCGAAGAGAAGGAAGTTCAAAATATCATCATCGTATCATGCAAAGAATGCAACTGTAAAATAGACGTTTTTCCAAAGGAGTAGCATATGGATATCATACAAACAATGCGTCAAATAGTTTTCTTAGCCATGTACACCAGCCTTGTAGTTCCTGGGTACTTGGTTATGCGTTTTCATACCCCTGAGTGGCTTTTTCTTTACGTGCCTGTCCTAGCATTCTGGACAGTCTTGATTTACACCCATGTTGAGAATAGTCAACAGGTCAAATCTGAACCAACTTTAGAGGTACACCCGTGACACATCCGTTAGAAAATCCTGGCAATTTAACCCAAGAAAAGGTTTGGATTATTCCGCTGGAATTTAAAATCAAAGTAGATGATGCAACGAAGTACGATACGGAAATGCAGGGCCTTTTAACCAAGGTCTTGAATGAACTCCGTAGTATCGTTAGCACGTTTGACGCTAACAAAAAGCAGTTCAGCTGCCAGTTTTTAACGCCCATCAAAGACGTTGAGAAATTCAAGGAAATGATTAAGACCACTGAGTCCACGGAAGCTCTAAAGTCTAGTGGGGATGCGATTCGTCAGATGATTGCCGAGGAACTCGCCAAGCTTACTGGAAAGAAGTCCTAAATGGATATAGCTGGTCTCCAGCTTATTAATTTTTTTTCACACCGAAACACCAACATTAGCCTTTCGGGAGGGCTTGTTGGTGTTTTTGGTCCTAATGGTGCTGGCAAATCGTCTCTCATAGCTGATGCAGTTACTTGGTGCTTGTGGGGGAAGGCACGGGTCGGTGGTGCTGGAGATGCTATGATTTCCACTGGGCAGTCTTTTTGTGAAGTGGCGGTCACGTTTCGTGTTAATGGGCAGCCTTGGAAAGTCACACGGGCGCGAGTGCGAGATTCTAAAACAGCACTCGATTTATCCTCTTGGAAACAAGACCGTTGGACCGACCTGACTGGTCCAACTTTAAAAGACACGCAACAGGCCATAGTGGGATTACTGGGTATGTCTTATGAAGTTTTTAAAAATAGTTCTTATATAGAACAGGGACAGGCCAATAGTTTCTCTAACCTTACACCTGCCGAAGCCGCAAACGTGATTCTAGATATCCTGCAACTTAATAGGTACAAACAGTATAGAAAACTTGCCACTGAGAAAGTTTCAAATCTGTCTGTCACGATTAACCGTTTATTGTTGGATATTAATTCTTTGACGGCACAGTTAGAGACGTATAAAAATAGCGGTCAGTTGCATCAATCAAAACTGGAGAGTCAGCAAGTTGTACAGGCACAGTATGATACTAGCCTATATAACTTTACAGAGGCTGAATCTCAAAGCCGAGACATCTTGGAAACCCTGTCAAAATTAACCTCTGTTAACATGACCTACGATGCTACGTTCAGCTCTCTCGCAACACAGTTAGCCAAGGTTGAAGGGCAGTTACATGTTCTTGAAGATGAGGACGGGGCACAATGTCCGTTGTGCCAGACTATTTTGGAGAAGAATTTTTTGTCTGGGCTGCGAGAAACTCTTAAACTAAGTGTCAAAACTCTTAAGGCCGAACAGCAGGCACTGCATTTTTCTTTAGTCAAGAATGCATCTAAAATATCTGAAGAAGAGAATAGACTTCGCCAGCTTAGAGTTGAAACAAAACGTACTGACGTAAAAAATCTTGAAAAACAACTAGCTGTGTTGGACGCAGAAATACAGGCTTCTAGTGGAGCAATCATTCACGCGGATACGCTCACATCATAGATATCCAAGTTTCAAAGCCAACTTGATATTGATCAGAAAAATTTGGCTATTTACACAAGTCTACAAGAAGCTTTTGGTCCGAAGGGAATTCCACTGCTGGTTGTGGATAACGTAGTAAAAGAATTAGAAGTAACTATTAATTCTAACCTTAAACTTCTCGCGGACCTGCCATTATCCATTAGCATTATTACACAGCATGAAGGTCGCCAGGGGGATATGGTAGA
>CAYIDS010000139.1:0-2154 GCA_964362185.1 uncultured Saccharimonas sp. (SeqCode) | reverse complement strand
ACGGACAAAATGTAATCTTGACCGCCACCGCTACCAGTGACGGAGTGTATAGCAGTAAAAGCCAGCTGAGTTTTGACGGTGGTGAGGTGCATTTTTCTGACCCGATTGACCTAAAAATACCTGGTAAAATAAAATTGGAAGGCTTTGGGGCAAACGCTGTCTATCGTGGCGACTATGTGCAGGTAGAAGGTAAGTTGCAAGATACTTTGGGGTCTAGGCAGGGCAGAGTTAGTTTTGCGGAAATCACGGTGTTGGGTAGAAGCAGTAGTTTTATTGAGCAAACGAGGCATAACTTTGTGTCGGGCATGTTGTCGGCGTTACCAGAACCCCAGGCGTCGTTTGGTTTGGGTCTTTTAATTGGTGAAAAAAGCACCCTGCCAAAGAAAATAAGTGATAATTTGGCGGCGGTTGGGTTGACACATATCATTGCGGTGTCGGGCTACAACCTGACTATTATAGTAGCGGCTGCTCGGAGGCTTTTGGCAAAACGGTCCAAGTATCAAACGGCATTTATGGCCAGCGTTTTGATAATTTTCTTTTTGTTGCTGACCGGATTTAGCGCGTCAATCGTCCGAGCGGCAATAGTTAGCATGTTAAGTATTATAGCTTGGTACTATGGCAGGACTATTCGTCCACTTTTGCTACTAACTTTTGTGGCCGCCCTGACAGCACTGTGGAATCCGCTCTATGTCTGGACAGATGTTGGCTGGTATCTATCTTTTCTAGCGTTCTATGGCGTGCTGGTACTGGCACCGCTGATAAATCGACGCTTCCCTGGCAAGCGTCGTCGGGGTGTTTGGGGACTGCTAATTATTGAAAGTTTGTGCGCTCAACTCATGACCATGCCTTACATTTTGTACACATTTAAACAGTTGTCGTTATTAGCTCTACCCGCCAACCTAATCGTCGTGCCTTTGATACCACTTGCCATGCTGTTGTCGCTGGTGGCTGGTTTGGCAGGCATGGTTGCAACCGCGTTTGTGGGTTGGTTTGCTTGGCCGGCTAAGCTACTTCTGACGTATATTCTAGACGTAGCCGGTTTGTTCGCGCGTTTACCAAGTGCCGTAGTACAGCGTAGTCTACCACTCGCAGGTTTGATATTGTTGTACGGCACAATTGCTTGCGCCAGCCTAGTTTTGGGTCACGCCGCTATGCGACGTGGTACAATAACCCCGAAGCAGGCAGATGCCGCTACGGGGCAGGCAGCTGAAAATTCTCCAAAATTATGGTAGGTTAGGTTATATGTCAGGACACTCTAAATGGAGCACTATCAAACGCCAAAAAGGCGTCAAAGATGCCGCCCGCGGCGCTGTTTTTACCAAGCTTGGTAACTTGATCGCAATTGCTGCTCGTAGTGGCACAGATCCTACCACCAACTTTTCGTTGCGTCTGGCTATAGACAAAGCCAAGGCCGCCAACATGCCCCTGAGTAATATCGAACGAGCAGTCGACAGGGCTCGGGACAAAAATGCCGCTCAACTACACGAAATATTGTATGAAGGCTACGGTCCGGGCGGCGTAGCAATATTAGTAGAGTGTGCCACAGACAACATCAACCGCACCTATCCAGATGTGAGACTAGCTTTTAGTAAACATGGTGGCAGTATTGCCGATAAGGGAGCGGTGGTATTCCAGTTTAATCACAAAGGCATGATTCGGGTTAAGGGGACTGGCGATGATTTGCTTATGCAAGCGATTGATATAGGCGCGGAAGATATGCACGAAGAAGGCGAAGAGTCAGTAATATATACCGATGCCAAAGAACTTGCCAAAGTCCGTGACGGATTGCGTGATAATGGCGTTGAAGTCTTGGAAGCTGAGCTAACCTACGTAGCAAATAATACAGTAGAAATAACAGATGCCGCTACAGCCGGTAAAATCATGCGGCTCATGGACGCGCTAGAAGGTTTAGATGATGTAACCACAACCCACGTAAACTTTGATATTGGGGAGCAGTTTCTTGATAACTCATAAGCGAATATTGGGCATAGACCCGGGTACTGGCATTTTGGGCTTTGGAGTAATTGAAATTGATGCCAACAACAAGCCTCACTTGGTTGATGCGGGAGTAATCCGTACACCGGTAAAAGAAGATGACGCGGTACGACTACAAACTATCTACGATGAGCTTAGTGATATTATCATGCAAACCAA
>CAYIDS010000138.1:0-2181 GCA_964362185.1 uncultured Saccharimonas sp. (SeqCode) | reverse complement strand
AAAAGTAGCCGGATTATGGGTCAAGACTTTATTTATGACATCGCCAAAGTCGTTCATTTTCTCCAGAAAAATAACCAGTGTGCCAGAATGTTTTGGGGCGGGCACCAGTCGAAACTTGATATCGGTTATTAAACCCAGGGTTCCTTGGGCGCCAATGATAGCCTGAGTCAGATCAAACACGCCCTTTTCTGGGTCCCAAATATTCCATAAATGATACCCAGTGGAATCTTTGCTAACTTGGGGTTTGGCAGTCTTTATCTTGTCATGGTTTTTACTAACTAAGTCGAAGACTTTACGGTACAACTCACCCTCATAATCCTGTTGTGCCATCTTTGCGTCCAGTTCGGCTTTTGACAACGGTTTTACGGTATACTTTTTACCGTCACTCAAGATAACTTCGAGCTGGGTGACAAACTTTTCAACTTTACCGTATTGAAGCGACTTCTCTCCACCGGCATTGTTGGCTACCATACCACCAACCGTGCATAGGTCACGGCTAGCTGGGTACGAAGGCATCAACGCGCCGTGTTTCAAGGTTTCTTTTTCAAAATCGCGGTAGTACACGCCTGGTTGGACCTGCGCCGATTGGGCTGTCACTTCCTCTATGGCAGTAAAATATTTCTTGAAATCAACTACTACTGACTCGGTGATGGCCCCACCTGACATGCATGTGCCACCACTGCGAGCGGTTAGCGATAGTTTCGGTAAAGCAGTTTTGAGCTGGTTAACGGTTTGAACTAAAATACAAACATCTGGGCTACTCTTTGGTGCTACCACCAGTTGTGGCACCAGTTCAAACAAGGACGCGTCGTGACTATACTGACTACGCAGTTGTTCACTGGTGTCTATATCTCCTGTAAAACCATTTTGCTTGAGTGTTTGTATAAATTGGTCCATACCGCTCTAGCTTAGCGACAATACTCCTCTGTTGCAAGCAACAGCCAGCCTGGCTTACATTTGACTGATGGGCGAGTTACCATAATCTCAAGAAATCCATGAGCATTATAAGGAAAATCATTTGAAGAAGCGTATCGTCATAGTTGGTGGAGGATTCGCGGGGGTAAAAGCGGCTTTGGAGTTGGCTGAGTGCAAAAAATTTCAAGTTACCCTAATCAGCGATCATTCCGATTTTCGTTATTATCCGGCACTGTATCATACGGCCTCTGGTGGCAAACGTATACTATCTAGTCTACCGTTAGACAAACTGCTCGGCGGTAAAGAAATAGCTTTCGTTCAAGACGTGGCTACTGAGCTCAACAGAGAAAAACGTACTATCACGACAGTATTCAAGAAAAATTATAGCTATGACTCATTGGTGCTAGCCTTGGGCGTGAAGACAAATTATTTTGGCATCAAGGGGCTAGAGGAATATTCTTACGGCATTAAAAGTAACCACCAGGCGGACGAGCTCAAAAGACATTTGCACCTGCAACTTATCGAGCAAAAAAGGCTTGATCACAACTACGTTGTAGTTGGTGGTGGGGCAACCGGTATAGAGGTGGCCGGTGCGATGTCCAGTTACATGCGCAAAATTGCCAAAAAACATGGTCTTAAGCGCACCAAACCGAACATAGAATTGGTCGAAGCCGCTCCTAGGCTAATACCTAAAATGCCAAAACCGATGGCTAAGGCTATTGCTAAAAGACTGCGCAAGCTTGGTGTCAAGCTATACCTAAATACCACTGTAAAAGCCGAAACTGCCGATACCCTAATGCTGGATGACCGTAAGCTACTAAGCCGCAGTGTCATATGGACAGCCGGCGTCACCAATCATCCATTTTTTGCTAATCGTCAGTTTGCACTATCGGAAAATGGTAAAGTGCGTGTCAATCAATTCCTAGAGGCTGAGCCAAATATCTACGTTCTGGGTGACAATGCCGATACGCCGTACAGTGGGTTGGCGCAAACAGCTATTCACGATGGGGACTTTGTTGCTAAAAACTTTATACGTACCGTTAACGGTCAGGAGAGGGTGCCTTATAATGCGAAAAAGCCCTTCTACGTTATACCCGTCGGTGACTACTGGGCAGCCGTTATGCGTGGCAAGTTTGAGCTATACGGTATTGTCGGTTGGGCGCTACGTCGAGTGGCTGACCTGATTGGTTACCACGACTTTGAACCCTGGATAGTCGCCAGTAATCGCTGGAAATACGAAAACGCTTCCGAAGAACCCTGCCCTGT
>CAYIDS010000137.1:0-2182 GCA_964362185.1 uncultured Saccharimonas sp. (SeqCode) | reverse complement strand
TGCCTTGTTGAATGGCTTGGGGCTGTTCGGGGAATGGAGCAACGATACTTTCCATCAAGTCATCATAATATCTGCCATTGTGTTTTTGTTATCTCGAGTTCCGTTTCGCATGCTTGGTCGAAGTAGTTTAGGTGAAAAGCTAGTTAGTGCTAAGCAATACCAAAGTGATGTTCAACATAAAGTAAATCTGATAGATTTCGTATTTGTTTTTGTACTTTGTCTATACGTAGTGAATTTATAGAGACTAGCTTAATCATGTGGTGTGTACTCTCATGGAACTAACAACTTCTTTGCCCGTTCTTTGTCTCTTTTATTCTCTATGTAGTCATCCCAGAGTAAATACCTCCATCTTCGTATTTCTTTGAAGGTGAGGGGTGAACTTTTGTTAGGCTAGTCGGCAAGCCTCAACGCTGTCGCCTCGACAAGTATGGTCGTGCATGATTGTTAATATTTCTTGCAATTGTTGCCGCTGCTTGTCGCTCAGCCTGGTAAACGTTGGTCCATGGTAGGTGTTCAGAATCTCCATGGCTTTTTCGGTTATACGCTCGCCTTTTGCAGTGGAACGAGTAATGTGCTGGCGTCTGTTGTGTGCATTTCGCAAACTAGTAATAAGTCCCATCCCTTGCATCAATTTGATTTGCCGGCTAATGCTAGCTTCTGTCTGTCCAAGCCGCTCAGCAATCCACTTTTGTTGTACGTTTGGACGGCTTTGCAGAGCCATCAGTATTTTGAACTGCGAGAACCCTATCCCCAGTTGTTCCTGTAAAACTTGATCCGACTGACGAGCCAGCACAAAAGACAAGTGCTGGAGCAGGTAACCAATGTCATTTGTTGTTCCCACGAATTTTAATCCTTAACAGCCTCAGTGTAGCGAAGATACTTAACAAGTCAAGTATTGTAAGGGTAGGGGAGTTATGAAACTTTGTTGTATAGTTCATGCCACTGTTGCAAGGAAAGCTCTTGAGCCCGCGCGTTGGGATTTATTTTAGCTTGCTCCAAAAGAGTTCGTGATTCGTCTTTAGTTATACGCATCCCTGCCGCTAAGGAGTTGACAAGTGTTTTTCGTCTGTTGGCAAAGCCTGCTTTTACTATCCTAAAGAATTTCTTGGTATCAAGACCGGAAAACATAGGCTCTTCCCGTCGTACCAATCGCAATATCTGTGAATCAACTTTTGGAGGTGGCGTGAATAGCTCCGCTGGGACAATCCTACCTAGCTCTGCCCGATAATACAACGCTACACTCACCGATAGCAGTGACATACCTCCTGGGCTTGCGCACACGCGCTGGGCAACTTCTTTTTGCACCAACAATGCCATTTGAGCCGGCGGATTTGCCGACTCCGACAAGACACGCAATAGATTACTGGTGAGATAATAGGGTATGTTGGCAACGACTTTGTAATTTTTCGGAAGTTTGGTCAGGTCAAACCGCAAAATGTCCTGTCTTTCTACACGTAAATTACTGGTCCCTACCCTAGTCGGCAAAGCTTTAGCTAAGGATTCGTCAAGCTCAACGGCAATCACTTCCCTAGCCCGAAGCACTAGCAACTCCGTCAATGTACCAAGACCGGGACCAATCTCTAACACAGTGTCACCACGGTCAATATCGGCGGCTAGGCATATGGCATCTAAGCTGGACGGGTCGCTTAGCCAGTGTTGTCCGAGTGATTTTTGGGGTGTGGTTTTGTTCATTTTTACCAGTTATTGTGAGAAATCCAATAATTATAGGCGTTTTCCCAACTGCGATACCTTCCAATAGCATAACCAGAACACCATTTTAACTGCGTGACAGCATTGACACGCCAGTCCGCGCCAGCGCTAGACATTTTGCTTGCCGGCGTCGACTGACATAAACCATAGCCAAGCTGTCTGTCATTTTCCGCCCCAGGATACTTTTCTTGATAAAAAGCTGGGCAGCTTATTTGTCCCTGCCACCTAGTTGGGCACCAAAGCGCGTTTTCGTGATTGATAATATATTGAACAAACGGGAAATCTGATTGGCTAATGCCTGCCGCCGTCATCCAGATTGATTTATCGGCGGGGATATATACCGCTTTTCCGCGTGCCACTATTTGCGTGACTGGTTCTACCACGATAATTTCCTGAATTAGCTTTCTACCGACTTCCTTTCCATTCTTTAGCTCCAGTTGATAAGTGGCCCCCTTCTTACCGGGCGAACCTT
>CAYIDS010000136.1:0-2233 GCA_964362185.1 uncultured Saccharimonas sp. (SeqCode) | reverse complement strand
ATGCTACTTAGTTTGGTAATTACATCGTGCGCGGCGGCCTCCAAACCCTTTCGCAGAAGTATCGGGTTGTGTCCGGCGGCAATCAGCTTGTTGGCTTCGTTTAGGATGTGATAGGTCAGAACCGTCACGGTCGTAGTGCCATCACCGGCAACATCGTTCATCTTGCTAGCGGCTTGCTTGATAAGTTCGGCCCCGACTTTGTAGCCAAGTGTTTCGTCGTCTACATCGGCGATCTCCACCCCTTTCGCAACAGTCACACCGTCGTGAGTAACAGTGGGGCTACCATAGCTTTTGCTGATAACTACATTGCGACCCTTTGGCCCCATAGTGGTCTTGACGGCTTCATATAAAATCTGGGCTCCGCCCAATACTCTGCGCCTAGCGTCATCATCGTAAAAAACTTTCTTTGCCATCTATTCCTCCGTTATTTCACCGTTGCTACGATGTTTTTGTAATAAATAATAACGTACTCGTCATTGCCCTGCTTTACATCCGTAGCCTCGTAGCTATTTTTGTAGATAATTTTGTCACCGGCTTTTACGCCTTCGACATTTTTACCCACGGCAACGACTTTTGCTTCTTTTGGTTTTTCTTTGGCGCCCTCTGGCAAATAAAAGCCACTGGCGGTTTTGGACTCGGCAGTCTGATGCTGAGCTACTACATAGTCAGCCTGTGGTTGGATTGATGCGGCCATTATTTGTAACCTCCTTTAAGACATATAAAGGGTTCAGACTTCTCGCAATTAGCCTCAACCCATTAGCACTCATAATAGCTGAGTGCCAATTTAGTTGTCAACCCCGTCAAATAAAAAATAGCCCTTGTGGGCGATTATGTATTGGTTGAAATTACGTTGAGATTATGGCTGGGGTTGGGGTGACCGGCGGGGTCTGGATGGCAATTTGCCGATGTGCGTCAGCACCACCCAGACCCCTTCGTTGCCCCTACTTGTGTAGCTTATTCCCTTCCATATATGAGACAGTACGGGACGGCATTCATCAACTCACAGATCTCTGCGAAAAGATCCTTTTCGCAGATGCGATTCGGAAATTCGAAGTCTTGGCTGAAGTAGATCAAAAAAATCTTGACCTTCTTCATGTCGAGCACGACACCGACTGGAGTGGCGTCTTCGATTGACTCTCGAACTGCCTCACGTTCGTCACGACGAACTCTACCTCCACTCCGCACAATTTTTCGTGCTGTGAGTGTTTTTGTCCGATCCGGGCGTGGCAGGGCTGGTACGCATCGACACCTCTCCAGGTGCTTGACGTGCTGTTTGCACATGCGGTAATGTTCTGCACGTGCTCGCTGTACTACTCCTTCCGTGACTTCTCGCAAAATCCGATCCAGATCATCCGTGAGCAGATCGCTTGGAGCTTTTGGAACTTTAACTGAGGACATAGTCCCCCCAATGATCATTCATCCGAAAACGGATATATCTTCCCCCCTGGAAGAATTAAACACCCGATTTACTACAGATACTTAATTCTTCCAGTTAGAAGAGCCATAATCTCAACGTACATGCACCCGAACCAAAAGGCTCAAGGGCGCAAGCAAAACTTAACAAAGCATGTCAAACCATGTTTGATTAAATTTAACAATATTATAACCCTATCTGAATATTTTACAAGCATAAAAACAACCGAGCGAAGACTCGGCTGTTTTTATATCTCAATTACGCTATTTCTTAATATCTTACTGGTAGGCGCCAGTCCGCGGATCTTCACCTCGTGCGCGAGAAGCTTTAACTTCCGCTGTGGTGGCAATGCTACCGTCTCGTAGCATAACGTGTTCTGAAGCGGGCTTGTCAAGATTGGCAACCGTTTCCTCCATAGATGGCAGAGCCAAACCAGCCTGTTCTGGGCTTTGTTCGGGTGCTACTGGTGCTTGTTCGTTGTTTGTTGGGTTCATTTTTTACCTTTTTATTTTATTGATAATACACCTATTGTAGCAAATAATGATAGCTTTGTCAAGCTTATGGTTGTGGTTCTTGTGGACCTTCAGCAACAATGCTTGCAACTGTCACTTCGCCATCTAAGGCAGATGTGTCAACCCTATCTGCCAACATTTCATCGTCTTCCGCCAGCATAGTTTCGAGAACTGAAAGCTGACCAAGTTTAAATTGAATAGGTTCTGGAAGCACTTGGTCACCGTAGCCCTCTCGACTAGATGGAATAATTTCATCATTCAGCTGACGCTTTAGTCGATTAATAGTGCGGGCAGTTCTATTTCTGCG
>CAYIDS010000135.1:0-2234 GCA_964362185.1 uncultured Saccharimonas sp. (SeqCode) | reverse complement strand
ACGGACTGCTACTTCATTTTCACTATTCAACAGAGAGAATTTGTCAGGCTCTTAGGACTCTTTCACCATCTCATAGGCAGCCATGGCGATATGTTTAGCGGTCAGTCCAAAGTGATGTAATAGCTCTACTGGCGTACCTGATTCACCAAAATGATCACGCATGCCTAAACGCCGTACGGGCACAGGGAATTCTTCGGCTGTTAACTCAGCGACCGCGCTACCAAGCCCACCGTTTATTTGTGCCTCTTCGACAGTAATAACTCGTTTTGTCTTATGCACGCTTTTTAAAATTGTCACCCCGTCCAGCGGCTTGATGGTTGGAACATGCACTACTTCAGCATCAATCCCGTCCCGAAACAGCATCTCTGCGGCAACTAAAGCATGATACGTCATGGTACCAGTCGCTACGATTGTAATGTCCTGACCAGGCGCGTAAATGTAGGCTTTGCCAATCTCAAAAGGCGTTTTTTCGGTGGTGATGATTGGTGTGGCTTCTCTGGCAAGTCGCATATAGTTTGGCCGTCTGTCTTCGGCCATAGCCTGGGTCATTTTGGCCGCCTCAATACTATCACATGGGGCAAAAACTACCATGTTTGGCAATGTGCGCATCAGCGCGATATCTTCCAGCATTTGGTGGGTCGCGCCATCAGGGCCAACCGAAACACCGGCATGTGAACCAATTATTTTTACTGGGCGATCGTTTAAACAGATTGTAGTTCGTATCTGTTCCCAATTACGACCAGGGCTAAAAGCGGCGTAGCTACTAACAAACGGTATTTTCCCCATGGCGGCCATACCCGAGCCAACAGTAACCAGGTTCTGTTCGGCCACACCTACTTGTACAAAGCGCTCCGGAAATTCTTTAGCGAACAGATCCATGGCGGTTGAACCGGTCAAGTCAGCGCAAGCCGCCACAACCTTATCAGACTTTTTGCCTGCCTCCAGCAGACCCCTGCCGAAGCCTTTTCGGATTGGCTCCTGGGCCAACTTTGGGGAAAGGATATCTGGCACCAATCGTAAATCACTCATGCTCACTCCGTATCTTGCCGCCTAGTGTACGCAGCTCATGAAGTGCTTTGATGGCTTGCTCGTGGTTAGGCGGCGCACCGTGCCAGTGGAAATCATATTCCATAAAATCAACGCCTTTGCCAGGAATGGTGTGGGCAATAATAACTACCGGTTTCTCCACGACCGCTCTGGCCATAGCCGCCGCGTCGATGAATGCTTCTATGTTGTTACCGTCAATTTCTATCACGTGCCAGCCAAAAGATTCCCACTTGTTTTTGAGGTCTTCCAGTGGCATTACTACTTCGGTGGGACCATCGATTTGAATATTATTTCTATCTATGATGCCGATGACGTTATTCAGCTTATATTTGCTGGCAAGCATAGCCGCTTCCCAGACGTTACCCTCGTCCAACTCGCCGTCACCCATGACCACATACACCCAGCGATGCAAATCATTGTCCATACGCATTGCTAGCGCCATGCCGCAAGCTTGGCTCAAGCCTGACCCAAGCGGTCCACTGGTATTTTCCAAACCTGGCAAGCGGGTTCTTTCTGGATGCCCTTGTAGCCGTGACCCGAGCTTGCGTAGTGTTTGTAGCTCATCGACTTCAAAATAGCCGACCCGCGCCATTGTGGCATAGAGTACCGGCACGCAGTGCCCGTTACTGAGGAGTAATATATCTCGTTGTGACCAGTTTGGTTTTTTAGGATCGTGTTTTAGTACGTCAAAGTAGAGAGCTGTGAAAATATCGGCCAGCCCTAGCGGTCCAGCACTGTGACCACTGCCGGCATGTTCAAGCATCTTTATGATGTCCTGGCGAATTTGGTTGGCTTTTAGCTCCAGCTCCTGAATGGTCATATCTGTTTTCTCGCTAATGCTTCCAGTGTAGCATACGCCCCAGCTGGGTTAGCGGCTTCTTGAATAAAAGCGCCGCTATTTAACACGTCAACGCCACCACTAATCAGTTCAGCCGCATTATCTGGTGAAACGCCCCCGTCCCAACCCACTTCTATGGACTTTTTAAGTGATTTTACCTGGCGTACTTTGCGAAGCAATGAAACATCGGCGGTACCGCCAAAATACCCTAAATCACCGGAAAATATCAAAACGTGATCAATCTGTCCAAGGCTGGGTTTTATTTCACTCACCTCGGTACCGGGCAACAAGCCGACCCCTACTTTTATGCCTGCCCGATGCAAAGCTTCAGCGATACCAATAAAGTGAC
>CAYIDS010000134.1:0-2237 GCA_964362185.1 uncultured Saccharimonas sp. (SeqCode) | reverse complement strand
CTACCGCATCGTCTAAAGTCATGGGCGGTACTGTTCTAGAGGCCTTCGATAAAATAACGAATTCAATAGCTGCGGCTAATACCAAGGGTCTTCGAAACGCTGGGATAATGATAGACCAAAACAAGGCCTATCAAGAGATGGCCGATAAGGTTGGTGTAGCAGCCGACAAGTTAAATAAAGCTCAGGAACAGCAAGCAATTTTAAACGCAGTACTTACCACTGGTGGAGCCGCTCTTATAGAGGCGGGTAAAAACTCGGACACCGTTGGAGAGGCGTTTACTCGCTTAAAGGTTGGGTTAGGTCAGCTTCATGAATCTATGGCCAAAGTCGCCAACAAACAATTCGGCGGTATATTCTCTAAAATAATGGACCAAATAGGTGGCGGTCTTTCATGGGTCGCTAACAAATCAATGACGCTATTTGGTGACGAAGCAGAAAAAGCTGAAGCCAAGCTTGCCCTACTCGGTAACGAACTAAAAAACTGGACGGCTACTCAGGAGCGTCTTGCGTCTAAACCAGGGTACGCCGAATCAGTGGCAAAGGCCGGCAAAGAGATTGCAAGGGTACAATCGGAGATTGCTGCGATAACAAAAACAATGGCAGCTAAACATGGCGAAGTTGCCGACGGACAATCCGCTGCTGACAAGGATCGTTACGCCAAAGACGAAGCCCAACTAAGGGATCACCTGCTGAAGAAAAAAGAACTTCAAATAGGTGCGGACATGCTGTCTACGCAAAACGCGATTGACCACAACAAGGCAATGTCTGATTTAGAATTAGTTAAAGAAGAGGAAAAGGCTTTAATAGTAGCCCAGCTTAATTTAAAGGATGCTGAAAACCAGCTAGCGCAAAATAATTTACTACTTGGTCAGGCTACTGACTTCAATACCAAGAAACATTTACTAGAAGAAAAGGCCCGTCTACAAGAAGGGGTCAACGCAGCAAAGTTCCGTGTTAATGAAGTAACGAATGAGAAGACAAAAAATGAACAGATGAAAGCGGATAGGGCTGGGTTTCTAAGTCACATGTCATCACTCCAAAATTCAAGTAACCAGGGATTGGTGATGATCGGGAAAGCTGCAGCAATAGCCCAAATATGGATTAACACCGCAATTGCGGCGTCTCAGGGATTAGCTTACGGTGGTCCTGCGATGGGCGCAGTATATTCTGCATTGGCCTACGCTGCCGGCGCCGCCCAGGTAGCCAAAGTTGCAGGCGTCCAACTAGCCGAAGGCGGTATCGTACAACCAAGACCTGGTGGAACTCTTGCAACCATTGGTGAAGCCGGTCAAGCCGAGGCCGTCATTCCTCTAGACAAGATGGGCGGCATGGGCGGTGGTGTGACCATCAACGTACAAGGCGGGCTTCTTGGTGACGCCGCTTCCGCGCGCGAGTTCGCAATTGCAGTGGACCGACAGCTCCTTGAACTTCGTAGGAACAACGAGAGCGTTTCGTTTGACGGGAGGGTTGTCTAGTGGAATTCCTAAAGGCCAACTTCCTTAATACCACAACACAACTCACGGTAGGTTCTAACACAGGAACCGCTGACAACCTTTTCACGAGGGATAAGTATCAGCAATATTATACTGACGGGGCTGGTACAGATGCTACAACGGCGAGTATTACTATCACTTTTACGGAGACGCTTACGGTTTCTCGTATCGCGCTCCTTGACACCAATCTTAAATCGTACACGATATTTTATAATGGCGCGACGGCGAACACGTTTGCACTGACTACTACCGGTGATACGACTGTAAGCGATTGGTCTACCAACTCTAACACAAGTGCGTATCTTAGATGTACCCCTGTTGCGGTCTCATCAATAACGATAGACATGAAGACAACTCAGACGGCAAACCAAGAAAAGCTTCTAGGGCTTTTTGTCGTAAGTGATTTGTATTATTCGATGGCGCAACTTCCATCTTCAAACGAATACACACCGACCGTTATCCCGAAACAAGTCATACACAAACTCTCAGACGGTGGCACCCGCATTCACAACATTAGAAACAAATGGACGACGGTCATAGGTCTTGATTATATCTCGGCTTCTCAAAGAGATAGTCTTAAAACAATCTGGGAACTTCAAAGCGAGTTTAACTTTTGCCCGTTCGGTACAACCACATCTTGGGACGGCATCTTGTTTGAGGCTGTATGGGACGGGCCTTTTGAATTCTACAAATACTCTGACAACGCGGCGGTCTCTGGATTCAGCGGTAAAATTAACATTAGCT
>CAYIDS010000133.1:0-2242 GCA_964362185.1 uncultured Saccharimonas sp. (SeqCode) | reverse complement strand
CGCGGCGCTGGTTGGGATTGTTATTTTCTTTTACGCGGAACGGTTTTTGCAGTGGTTTCACCACCACCACGAGCATGGCATTCAGGGCATAGCCTCGGAATACGAGCAAGGCTCGTCTTCCAAGACTATTCTTGGCGCCAGAGCCGTTTTTCCTCTGCGATTCTCGCGTAAAGCACCATTTGTGCATTATGCTCCGATTCTCGATGAAAAAGCAGCTCTGGCATCCAAGCCTGAACGCCATGCCAGTGATCCGACTACCAGCTTGATTGTTGTTGGCGATGCGCTTCACAACGCGTTGGACGGTGTTGCTATCGCGGCGGCGTTTTTGGTTAGCGTGCCAACCGGTATTATTACAACTTTAGCCGTTGCCGCTCACGAAATTCCCCAAGAAATCGGTGATTTTGGGCTACTGCTTCACAAAGGGATGGCGCGGCGGAAAGTTTTGCTGGTAAACGTCTTTAGCGCGCTTGCCACAACAGTTATGGCGTTAATTACTTTTGCGCTTGGTAGTTCAAAATCTTTGCCAAATGGCATCTTGCTGGGCCTAAGCGCTGGCTTTTTGCTGTATATCGCCATGAGTGATGTCATTCCAACTATTCACCAAAACGCCCCCAAAAAACGATTATTTGACTGGCAGCCAATCCTGCTGTTAGTTGGGGTAATAATGGTCGGACTTTCGATAAACTTAACCCACAGATACATCGAGGTAGGCCACAACAGTGCCGAGCCTAACCAGCGGGTTGACGTAGGTGGGGGCTATACTTGCCCAGCCGAAACAGAACGGATTTTAGAGAGTTTTCCACCCATGTGCGGGCTTAAAAACGGTGGCACAGTGCCGTCAGAAAAATCACAGAACTACAAAAAAGGCGAAGCCGGTATTTGCGAAGTTGGCGCTGGCGGTCCGTGCAACGGCGAGTAGTGCTCATGGTTTAACTTCGCAGATGTGGTATATTTTACTAAATAATTGGAGTAAATATGGAACACTTAACTCCCCAGCAATTAGAAGATTTTGACAACGCTTACAAAAAGGCTGAATAGTGTCTGAGAATCACCCGTTCTCCGATGAGGTTATCGATTTAGCCTGGGAAGCTGCAAATAGAGCAAACCGAATATTTGACGTTTTACAAGATCTCAAAATGCAGTCCAGAAACTTACAGCCAGATGACAATGCTAATGTTAACCCCCAGGATGCAGTTACTAATTTGGATAAACAAACTATCGGCGCCAACAGAAGTTTCAGTGCCTTGACCCAAATGGCCGGTGTCATTATGTATCAAGGACCCGATGGTCAGCCCGAGGCAAGTCCGTGGTGGTCGCTACAAGGCAACCAATCCTGATATAATAAATATATGCTAATTACGATTGTGATTTTGGGGGTTTTGAACGCACTGCTACTATTTTATGTACTAAAAAAGCAGTCAACGCCAAAGGGCGATGAACAATCATCATTGATGCTTAAAGCAGATATTACTGGTTTGGCCGATAGTGTGACTAAGCTAAAAGATGGCTTACAGACTCAGCTGAATGATCGCCTCGACAAAAGTAATGCCCAAATGCTCAAACAATTTCATAGCAGTAACGAAATTATCAAAGACGTTACTCAAAAATTGACTAATCTGGAACGGACAAATCAGCAGGTTGGCGACATTGCCAATGAATTAAAAGGGCTGCAAAACGTGCTAGCCAATCCCAAACAGCGCGGCGTGCTGGGTGAATTTTATTTGGAACAAATTTTGCAAAACTTGTTGCCCGTCGGAACATACGAGTTGCAGTACAAACTGGCTGACGGCATGATTGTGGATGCTGTGATAAAACTAGACGGCAAACTATTGCCGATTGACAGCAAGTTTAGCTTGGAAAATTACAACCGCTTGGTAGAGGCAAAAACGGGCGAGCGACCGAGTTTGGAGAAAGCCTTTAAGGAAGATCTCAAAAAACGCATCGACGAAACCGCCAAATATATTTTGCCCAAAAAAGGCACATTAGAGCAGGCCTTGATGTTTATACCCAGCGAGGCGATTTACTACGATCTGCTGGCCAACAAAGTCGGCGAAACTGGCGTCAACGGCCGAGACCTCATGCAATACGCGGCGGTAGAAAAGCGTGTCACAATTGTGGGGCCAAGCACGCTTAGCGCCATGTTGCAAATTGTGTCGCAAGGTCTTAAGAGCCTAGAGATTCAAAAAGACACCGAGGTGATTCGCAAAAATGTAGAGCAACTAGGCAAACATTTGCACAACGT
>CAYIDS010000132.1:0-2269 GCA_964362185.1 uncultured Saccharimonas sp. (SeqCode) | reverse complement strand
ACCGGCGATCTCCTCCGTGACAGGGAGGCGTGATAACCACTTCACTACGAGCCCATAATAATCGAAATGACAAGGAAGATGATAGCAGTTACAGAGGTAAAACGCAACAATAACAGCCGGTAATCTGCTATAATTATCACTGATTTGCCACTTTAGCTTAGTCCCAAAGTAAAAACCTTGGCTCCAAGCTAAAGCGTCGGAGTTGGCAGCCCAGAATTTTTGACCACATTCGCCGTCTTAGCTCAGTTGGTAGAGCGGTACATTCGTAAAGTATAGGTCGCCGGTTCGATCCCGGCAGACGGCTCCATCTTTCGCTGAGGCTTCGGACGACAAGCCCGTCCCCCAAGCTTTATTTGATAGGCCAAAAAGCGAGTATACTAACTATAAAGTTTATGACAGTACCCAAAAAATATTTTCATGACCGAGTGATATTGTTGCTACTCAGCACCAATGTTGCCCTATGCTTGGTCGCGGTTATCTGGATTTTGTTCAACTTGGGAGATAACAATGCCAATGGTTATATTGTTCAATACAGGGGTAATTTGGGTCTGAATGCTTTTAAGTCGGGTAGCGCGATGACATTTGTTAGCTTTATGCTATTTGCCGTATTTACTACCGTATTCAATGCCATCTTGAGTGTTCGTGTCTTTCGTGTCCGCCGTGGTTTTTCAGTTGGTGTGCTGGCGATGTCGATGCTACTTCTTGGGCTGGTCATAATTGTTAGCAACGCGTTACTACTAAACAATCACTAGAATGCGTGATATAGAGATACCATACGTCGAAAAAAGGGGTAAGCGCTACCGATTTTTTGAGATGCTACCCGGACTCATAACCTGGACAATACTAATCTTACCCTTTGTGCTCAGCCGAATTAGTCCTCGATTGACCGTGCTATTTATCATAGCTTACTTGCTACTTTGGTTTGTCAAGGCTATCGGTTTGGATATTCGTGCTTTACAGGGATACGGTAGGTTGCAACAACACAAAAAGCTCCCTTGGCAAAACATGTTTGAGGACATAACAACAGGCAAGGCCAGGCAATATGACCAACCCATACCAGAGTGGCACGCTGGCAATATTGAGCGGTTGCAAACGAACCCGGTACCGATCCAGACCAAAAACATTATTCACGCCGTCATAATCGCGAGCTATAACGAGAGCAGAGAAGTCCTGGAGCCAACCCTCAAAGCAGTTTTAGACTCCGATTTTCCAATGAATAGGGTTGTTTTGGTGTTAGCTTACGAGGGTAGAGACGGTGCCCAGTCCGAGACAGCAGTTTTAGAACTTATTAGTGAGTATCGGTCTAGGTTTAAGCACGCTTTTGCGACCAAACATCCCTTAACAGAGGGGGAGGTGCGAGGCAAGGGCGGTAACATTACCTTTGCTGGTCGGGAACTACAGAGGTATTTAACTAAAGAGTCAATCGATCCACTAAATGTTATAGTCACGACCCTAGATTCGGATAATCGACCCCACCCCAAATATTTATCGGCGGCAGCCTATATGTACGCCGTGACACCGGATCCTGTCAAAGTCTCACTACAACCCATACCTATGTTTACAAACAACATCTGGGACGCACCGGCTCCAATGCGGGTTATAGCTACGGGTAACTCGTTTTGGATGGTTGTACAGGGGCTTAGGACCCATATGTTGCGTAATTTTTCAGCCCATGCCCAGACTATGCAGACTCTGATCGACACCGATTTTTGGAGTGTGCGCACGATAGTAGAAGATGGTCACCAGTACTGGCGGACGTATTTTCGCTACGATGGTAAACACAACGTCTACCCCATATTTTTGCCCATATATCAGGACGCGGTCTTGTCCGATACCCTCATAAAAACGCTCAAAGCACAGTTTATCCAGCTTAGGCGTTGGGCTTGGGGAGCATCAGATGTAGCTTACGTTGCCGAGATGGGTTTTTTTAGAAAAAACAAAGCGCCTAAGCTAGACGTTATTTTCAAGTTTTTTCGATTGCTAGAAGGTCACATCAGTTGGGCGACCGCGCCTCTAATCTTGGCTTTTTCATCGTTCATTCCACTACTGTTTAACAACCGTGATTACGCCGCCAATCAACTGCCAATAATTGCCAGCCGAGTTCAGACTGTTGCCCTGGTTGGTATCTTTGTGACATTGTTCTTCAGCCTTAAAACTTTGCCGCCAAAGCCGGCTCGTTACAAACACCACCGTACATTCTTTATGCTGATTCAGTGGGTTTATTTGCCAGTTACAACCATCGTCTACAGTGCCTTCGCGGCTATAACGT
>CAYIDS010000131.1:0-2274 GCA_964362185.1 uncultured Saccharimonas sp. (SeqCode) | reverse complement strand
GGAACAAAATTCCGACCGAATACATGGTGAAACTGGGACCTCGTCGCTATCGCGTCTATGCAATTTGCTGGTCAAACTGTGCCAGCTTATACGTGACCATCAAGGGCAGTCGCTATTTCTTGCACGATTGGGATACGGACAATATCCCGTCAGCGCCCGTGCCCTGCGTGACGATCAATCGCGAGACGGCTTACGGGAAAACCAACGAATATGGATTCGGAATTCGCGTCTTTTAACCGGCCTACGGGCCAGAAAGCGATGATAATATCATGGTCACATCCCAGACAAGCGCGCGGATACAAGCTGCGCAAGGGTTGACCGAGGCGGGGAAGTTAGTGCAGAGCTGCCGCCCTCTGATTTGTTTCGGAGAGCCAATTCATACCGCAAAATTCGACACAATCTTACAAGCCATTGAATCGCTGATTAATGAGGCGATGAAAGCAAGGTCTTATTAATCAAAAAAGAACGTCGGGTGCCGCTTTGATTTGCGAGACCCTATTCGTTCGCGGATTTGAAAGGAGACTATGGAATTTACTTACACATACAACGAGTGCCAAGTTCGCACGTTTAGTGAAAGACAAACAACCTTGACATCTCTTGAACATACCTTGCTTGAGCGTATTGATGAGTTAACCCTCGAACTAACGGAGAAAACAGGCCATGACTAAAAAACATTTCATACAATTAGCTAAGCTTATTAAAGCCCGCCCTCATTGCTTCTCAGGATTAGCCATAGAATCGTTGGCTGATTTTTGTGCAGACCAAAACCCTAATTTTAACCGCGACAGGTGGCTAAGCGATATTCGTGGATTAAATGGTCCGGGTGGAGGCAAAATACATGGATAAACTTTGCAAAATATGCGGGAGAGTTCCTTTTGGTAGAATTACTTACGTAGGATTTGGACACTGGCGACATGAGGAATGTGGCTTAGGATCTGAAGAATGGACGTTATACTATCAAAGGCAATCACTCAAAACAAAAAAAGTACTTAATGAATTTCTAACCTATTACAAGGAGACATTATGAGCGCAGGATTACACCCACAACAAGATAACAAGCTTATTATTGCTTTATATCGGGAGTCCTATGCTCTAGAAGACATACATAGCCTTGCTGTCTGTCGTGCTTTGCGTGCTAAGTACCCTAGGCTAGCGAAGATATTCACACTGCTTGAATACCATACCGATCAAGCACAGACAGTATTTAACAATGCGTTTAACCACGAGGAGAAACACCCATGAATCACTCAAATCTAAAAGTCATAGTAGATGTACGTAATAAACATCCCTACGGAGTAGTCCACCGACTGCAATTCTTTGCCCATAATGCAGGAAAAAAGCTTGTTCTACTTGCTAGTGGAAACTCACGCAACGTCAAGACCTATGCTATAGTTAACATTTAACAAGCAAGGAGAAGCTACAGCTACTCAACAAAACCAAAGGAGAAGCAAAATGACTATACACGTCACTAAAACACCAGGTTATAGACACACCCAAGATATAGAATATACGTTGCTCACGTACCGCAGAGCTAAAGAACAAGATGCAATAAGCTATGCAACAAATATACGCAGAGCTAATCCTTTACTTGAAAAAGAGTTCGACCTAGTTGATAAGCAAGTTGCACTCATACCTGTTGATCGGCCAGAAGGATGGGATGCATAATCGACCCTAAAGTGAAAATTACAACCTTTTAATTCTGGAGGATCTCATGACCTACTTACTTCTCGTTGTAATTGTTCTTGTCGCCCTGGTAACGCCATATTCAGCCTTTGCTATGTGCAAAACTGTAATGGTTTGTGATAGTCGCGCACAATGCCAAGTGGTGACAGTATGTGATTAGTCAATAGATTCGCTCCATACCATAATAACACGTTGTATCAGGAATCTAGTTGTATCTAGATATAATGCAGTATAATACACTCTCACCAAAGAATACTCTTAGTATACTATGTATAACTAGAAAGGCCTGTATGCGAGAAAAACAAGCAAAATGGATTGCTCTACGTTTACATTCTCCTGTACGTTATAGGATTGCTGTTACCCAGTGGCAGCAGACCCATAGGGAGTATTACTTAGCGTACCAACGAGAATATAATCGCAAACGTAAGTCATGTGACAAAGAAAAAGCAAAAAAGGCTGTGTACATATGGCGTGAAAAGAATCGAGAAAAGCGACTCGTTGCGATAAAAGAATGGCATAAGCGGAATAAAGAACGGGAATTGGAATACCGGCGAAAAAGAGAAGGTCATTCCGTCCCAGAAAATCGAAGAA
>CAYIDS010000130.1:0-2283 GCA_964362185.1 uncultured Saccharimonas sp. (SeqCode) | reverse complement strand
CTTGCAACTACCTCGCTCCACTATGTTCTACCGTACAATGGGATGGATACCAAATACTGCGATGCCTTGCGCCATGTTCAGATAGATTCACTGGAAGAAGAGGGGCTAACAAAAGTCTATGAGTTTTTGAATGACGCAACCCCTGCACTCGTAATGATGCAAGCAAAAGGTGTAGTTAGAAATCTGCCAGCAATAAAACAACTCGACAAAGACCTCGATAAACAAAAAGAACAAATCAAAACCAAGATACTTAATCATCCTGATGTTATTACTTATCGAACACGTAGTGGTAAATTTAGCCCAACCTCTAATCCAGATTTGGTTGGACTCTTCCGCGACCACCTCAAACTAAAACATCCAAGTCGGCAACGCAATGGTGGGGCCTGGCATGAGTCGTTTAGTCAAAAAGAAGGAAGTGGTACGTTATATAGCGTGGATGAAGGCGCACTATCCCAATTCAAGCACCCAGTGGCAAAACTGGTACTCGATATGAGATCATGTATCAAATGCCACGGATATGTCACCCCACTCCTTGATAATGGTAAGTACGTTCACGGTGATGGCTTAATTCATAGCATCTACAACAATTATGTCACAGTAAGTGGGCGCCTGTCATCATCAGAGCCAGATGAGCAGAACTACCCAAAGCGTGAGCACAAAGAGATCAGACGTGTAGTTGGGTGTCCACCAGGCCACAAATTCGTTGCATTTGACTATGGTCAACTCGAATGGCGAATCGGAGCCATGCTAAGTGGCGACCCTATTATGGGAGATGAAATTATAGCAGGCGTCGATATCCACGGTGTTTGGACCGACCAACTTGGCACAAAATTTGTCCCTAAAAAGCTCAAGGAAAACCGTAAGGCGGTTCGCGACGCAATTAAAGGGTTGTGGACGTTCGCCAATTTATACGGGAATGATATTAATGGCATTGCCTATGATATTGGAGCCCACTTCAAAATAGATGTATCGCCACACGACATCGAACTTTTTTACACTGCTTTTTGGTTGCGGTATCCATTGCTAAAAAAGTACCAGGAAAATCTCATGACAAACTACTGGAAAACAGGATACGTTGAAACCGGAACTGGACAACGCCGGCGTGAGCCAATGGCAAAAAATGAGATCATAAATCATCCATTCCAAGGAACTGCTGGCCCCCTGGTTATAGACGCACAACGCCGATTGTCCATTGCCGCGTACGAACAAGACCGTCCATCATTACAACCTATTATGAACATACATGATGACCTCTCAGCGTATTTTCCAGAAGAGACTCTGGAAGATGACATTGAGACAACTGCACGGTATATGTGCTGCTGTCCATTCGATTTTGTAAAAAACATTCCCCTTAGCGTCGACGTCAGTATTGGTGACAACTGGTGCGATACAGAGGAAATTGCAGTGTTCACGACGAAGGATTTCCAATGACCGAACCACTTCATATCAAATACCGCCCACGCACATTGGATGATGTCATTGGTCAAGATGCGGTCGTCTCCTCACTTAAGGGGATATTCGCCTCTGGTAGACGTGTCACAACTTTTCTTTTTACAGGAGCCAGTGGAACGGGAAAAACAACAATCGCCAGAATACTCGCGTCGATGGTTGACGCCTCTATCATAGAAGTAGATGCAGCTCGATACAGCGATATAGAATCAATGCGAGTCTTGCTCAACGGAACGCAATATGCTGCATTAGGTAACAGCCCAAGAAAGTTCTATATAATTGATGAAATCCAGGCAATAAGCAAAAGGGCGTGGGACACACTACTTAAATCATCAGAGGAACCACCCGAACATCTCTACTGGGCGTTTTGTACTACTGAACCAGATAAAGTGCCAAACACCATTCGCACCCGCAGCCATGCCTACGATCTCAAACCAGTCAAATGGGATCTGCTGGCGGAGTACTTGGAATTCGTTCGTACCGAGGAAAGACTCAAAGTCGTAAAAGAGTTTGTTGACCTCGCCGCACGCAAAGCCAATGGTAGCGTCCGGCAAGGACTGGTGTTCCTCAGCCTCCTGGACGGTATAATTGAACGTAAGGAAGCATTGCAACTAATCGAGGATGCCGAAGCGCAGGAGGAAGGTCCAATCGTGTTGGCGAGAATGATCGTATCTGGACGTGGCTTCTCCTGGCCCGCTGCCCGCAAACTTATTGAAGGACTATCGGACACCTCACCAGAAACGATTCGATTGACCGTTTTAAACTATGCCACAGCAGCAATTATGAAAGAGGATGGTGAAAAACAGGCCACCAAATTGCTTGCGGTGGTGCAGG
>CAYIDS010000129.1:0-2294 GCA_964362185.1 uncultured Saccharimonas sp. (SeqCode) | reverse complement strand
GAAACCCTAGGAGATAAGCGTGGAGCGGATAAGCTTAAAAAGTTAGTTGACACAGCCGCGATTAAAGGCGCAAAAAAGGCAATTCCGGTTATCGGCTGGATAGATACAGCGGCCACCCTTGTAGCGGGCGAAGAGATGATTAAAGTAGCTGTCCCAAAAATGGTTAACGTTATGAACTCAACTTCAACAGCACAGTTTTTTACTATGTACCGTACTGTCGCTGACGAAACCAAGCAAGGCAATGTTGACCCAGAAATTCTTGGCTCTTTTGTAACTAGCCTAGGCCCGGGCATTCAGCTCGATGCTACTAAAGATAACCAAATAGGCGGTACCGCCGAAGCAGAGAACACTCCACTTTATAGGTCTATAATTGGCAACC
Source organism: uncultured Saccharimonas sp. (SeqCode) (assembly GCA_964362185.1). Lineage (GTDB taxonomy): Bacteria > Patescibacteriota > Saccharimonadia > Saccharimonadales > OMJO01 > CAYIDS01. Next base: position 1,915 of record CAYIDS010000129.1, on the reverse strand, counting down.
AAGAAACCAATACAAAATTTGCATCCAGTGCCGGCGGATTGTTTTCCAAAAAAGTTTTGGCTGCAACTAACGATTACTCCTGCAAAGAAAATACTCCCGTGCCAGAGGGTAAGTTAGTTTGTCCCGAAGAAAAAGTTAACCAATCTAGTGGTGTGATTGAGGCAATGAACCAACTATTTAGCGGATCGGTGTGGAGTGCAATTGTATCGGCGGCTAATGCTTGGAACGCAGTTTCAAACGGCATAGCCGGACTCATAGGCGACGCATTAGCATTTATTTGCGCGACTATTAACATTCCGTTTACCGGAATCAACATTAACCCAACTAGTTACATTTGTGATGGAATAGAACAAATTGCCCAAAAAGTATTGGGTGCTATAACGCCATTTCTCCAAGCAAAATTAGATGAAGCATTAAAGTACATATTCACAAATGTGTTTGGCTTTAGCATGGATCTTATATCAACCACCATGAGTGGCGGTAGGGCCTTTGATAACCTGGCAGCTGGTGCCGATGTGTCTGGCAATGCGTTTGCCCAGAATGGTCTTGGCGGGGCGCAACTTAATGCTGGCCAGGTTGCGCAAATATCATTCGAGCAAGAACAGCAAAGGTACCAAGAATATCAAAATCAATCGTTTTTCGCACGAATGTTTGATAAAGAAAGCGAATATTCGCTGGTTAGTAAGATTTCTATGTCTATGCCCGCAGATAAATCAAGTGTGCCAAGTAATGTTATAGCAAAGTTTGGCAACCCAATAGGCCTTATAAAAAGTGCTTTTGGATCATTGTTCAATATAAACAAAGTTGGGGCCGCCCCAGCTCTAAAAGTTATCGATGACCCATTTGGTATCGCCCAGTATGGTTTCCCAGCCAACGACCCGACACTCACCCAAGAAGACCCGGATACTTTTTGGACAACCAATTGCACCACTGTAAATGATGGAAGTGCTGACCCGAATGCCTGGAGCATTACTAAGCTATACAATAGCTACGCAGCAATTACTGCTAAGCACAACCTTGACGGTGCATATTCACCAGTCAACAATGCTCCGCCTGCTCAAGCCCCTGCCGACTATTCACCAGCAGAAGTTGCAACTGTAAGTGCATTTAGAGCAAAAAGCCCAATGGGTACAAATCGGTGTCTGCTTATCCAGTCGGCAGTTGGTAGTGCTGGCGCTGTATTTACGGACGAAGTACTCTCACCGGACGAAGTGGCAGATAGCGAAGCTACCACAACAACCGTTAAATCACAGGTGCAAACAACGGCACCTGTAACCAATCCGGGTACATGTGTGCCGGGGAGTGCGGGGTGTTAGCAAGATTAACATCAATCAAGCCGATAGTCTTAGTGGTGCTTGGTTTTATTTTCTTGTTATCCAGCAATGCACCCACAGTATTAGCCATTAGCCAAGCAGTCAAAAACAGCATTTATAACGACACCGTTTGGTACAAGGTTGGCGGCAACTTGAGCAATACAGCCGCTTTTGATGATGGTACAATTTCCTTAACCTGCGGTGGTGGAACTAATCCTGGCTCGACTCCGGGTTCACCACAAGCCTCTATCGAACAATTAATGCAGGCAATTGCAAAGCATGAAAGCGGTGGCGATCCCAGAGCCCACAACTCCGGTGGTGGCGCTTATGGCAAGTATCAAATGATATCTGATACATGGAACTCCAGAGCAGGTGGCTATGACCAGGCGGCGGGAACGAATTTTGTCAGCCAATATGCTGAGGCGTGGGATGCGCCAGAAGCTGTTCAGGATGCTGTTCAATATATTTATAATGAAATGGATAGGTCTGTGACAAAACAAATAGCAAGAGTTATTAGAGAGTGCAAAACACATAAAGTCGAAACATCTATTTGTGGTCAGGCAGGTTCGAAGAAAGAAATGGTCGAGTTTTTAATAAAACAA
>CAYIDS010000128.1:0-2314 GCA_964362185.1 uncultured Saccharimonas sp. (SeqCode) | reverse complement strand
AATTGCCAACAAATGGTCTTGAGCTTTTTTGGTCTCCAGTCGAGTTTTGTCAACCTGCGGCTGACTGGGAGAGATTGACTTATAGGTACTGCGACCAACTTTTACAAGCTTGAGTTCGTCTTTGACCGCTTCTTCACTATAACCCAAAATCTGAGCCACCTTTTTGGCATATACACCTTGCTCGCCGGCACTTTCCAGGCGCTTGAGCGATACCAAAACAGCCTGCTTGAACTGGTCACGGCCAGCATACGTGCTCAAGTCAACGCGTTTTTCGTACTGTGCTATCAACCAGTCCTGGGCATCTTTGTGTTTAGTAACACAACTCTGCCAGGCTTTGGCGTCTTTCTGAATGAGTTCGTCGGGGTCTTTGCCTTCTGGAATATCAATAATGCTCAGATTTACCCCTACTTTGTGAGCAAGTGGAATGGCTCTCTCGGTTGCGGCAATACCCGCGCTATCCTGGTCAAACGCCAACCGCACATCATTCGTAAAACGACCAAGTGCTTTTAAGTGCGTTTCCGTCATAGCCGTACCGGCAGTAGCTACCACATTACGCACATCCACCTGATGACTGGCGATAACGTCCAGGTTACCTTCTACGACTACGGCGTATTTACTTTGGCGAATGGCGTCTTTGGCAAGATGCAAGCCAAACACATGGCGGCCTTTGTCGTACAACAACGTTTGTGGGGTATTCAGATACTTGGGCGCTTCGCTAGCCAGTGAATTGGCATCATCAAGTAGGCGCGCCGTAAAACCAATAACCCTTCCCTGGGGATCCATCAACGGTATCATGATGCGCCCACGGAACATGTCACCGCCTCTGAAACGCTTGGTCAATAACCCCGTATTCTGCAACTCTTTTTCACTATAGCCCTGCTTTTTCAAGAAATTAAGCAGTGCCACTCCCGTATTTGGCGCGTATCCAATCTGAAAATCTAATACGACCTGCTTGGTAAACTTTCGTTTCTTAAAAATATACTCCAGTGCCGTTTGGTGTTTTGAAAAGTGAGCCTGATAAAATTTGGTGGCCAGTTCGTTGGCATGATACATCCGCTCTTTTGCCTTACCAGTTTGGGCGCTATGCCCGGTTTGATACTGCGTTAAATCAATGCCGCCTTTACGCGCCAGTAACTCCAACGCACCGCGAAAATCCAACCCTTCCATTTCCATAACAAAACTGAACATGTTACCACCCTTGCCACTACTGAAGTCGTGCCAGATTTGCTTTTCTGGACTAACCATTAAACTGGGTGTTTTCTCGTTGTTGAACGGGCTTAGACCTTTGAAATTACTACCAGCACGTTTCAGTTGAACGTATTCACTAATAACGTCCTCTATACTCAACCGCGCTTTTATATCTTCCACTGCATCCATATCTGTTACTATTGTACGCCATCTGTGCATTCTTATCCCGCCTATGCTTAAATAGAGCATATGCCAACGCAAAGCCCCCCGCCAGCACCGCCACCAGTTTCACCTGCTCCTCAGGGTATTACAAACCCCTACGCCTTTTTATTTGAAGAAAAAAAGAAAAATACAAAGAGAATACTGCCACAAAATAGCTCAAAAAAACAGCGCTTTATTTTTGTGTTAGTAGTTTTGGGTGTGCTGGCTGTAATTGTTATTTTGATAATGGGTCTGCTGGGCAGTGCTGGCAAGCAAAGCGTCGCAGATTTGCAATTAGCCGCCCAGCAACAAGCCGAGATTATTCGCGTAGCAAACATTGGTGCCAGCAAGGCTAAGGATACAAAAACAAATAACTTCGCGCTGACCATTAGCCTCAGCCTCGCTTCTACTCAATCAGACACGCTTGCAATACTAAAAAAGGCAGGTGGAAATACTTCTACGAAGTCACTAAACAGTGGCAAAAACACTACCACGGATACCCTGCTGACCAAAGCCGAACAAGCCAATAATTTTGATGAGGTCTTCACCGAAGAGATAACCAAAGCCCTCAAAACCTACCAGACAAGCCTAAAAAACGCCTACGCTGGCTCAAGCAGTAAAAGTACCAAAACCACTCTCCAAAAAGCGTCGGTGCAAGTCAATACCCTGCTTAACCCTACAAACTAAGAACTAATTAAAGGTTGGGACGGCGTTATCATTGCCCGCTACTAAGTCATAGCTATGACGTATTAACCCCTGAACTTCTTCCCACGGTAGCTGACCACTGAGCAAAATTGTGTTCCAATGCTTTTTGTTCAAATGGTAGCCTTCCATAACTGTCTCGTATTTTTGCCTTAGCACTTTAGACAGAAATGGGTCGCACTTCAGGCTAATTCGTAGTGGTGTGTTCTTTTCGGCAATCAAA
>CAYIDS010000127.1:0-2318 GCA_964362185.1 uncultured Saccharimonas sp. (SeqCode) | reverse complement strand
AAGTCGCTTTTTTCGACGTAACCACGGGTCTGGATCGTGCTAATAGTTGGCGCGTAAGTGCTGGGACGACCAATGCCCAGTTCTTCGAGTTTTTTGACTAGTGCCGCTTCGGAATAGCGTGCCGCCGGTCTGGCAAATGTTTGTACGGCGTTCATGATGGACAAATCTAGCACCTGACCGACTTTTACCTCTGGTAGCAAAGTGTCAGCCTTGCCGCCGCCATAAACCTTGAAAAAGCCGTCAAATTTTAGTACCTCGCCTTTTGCCATGAAAAGCTCCGGGCGTTTATCACTGGCAATAGTTATTTCGTCACGGTCTAGCGTCGCCGAAGTCATTTGGCTGGCGATAGCTCTTTGCCAGATTAGTTCGTATAGTTTTTGTTGTTGGGCGTCATTGCCGGCGCTAGTTTTCCTAAAATCGGTTGGTCGTATGGCTTCGTGCGCCTCTTGCGCGCTACTGTTTTTTGTCTTGAACTGACGAACTTGGTGATAGCTTTTGCCGTAGTTTTTGACAATGTGTTCCTCGGCCGCCTTGATGGCAAAGCCAGATAGGATGGTGCTATCGGTTCTCATGTAGGTAATCTGTCCACTTTCATAAAGTCTTTGGGCAAGCATCATAGTCTGTTTAACGCCGTAGCCTAACCGCCTGGCGGCTTCTTGTTGCAAACTACTGGTTGTAAACGGTGCGGCTGGACTGCGAGTACCGGGTTTTTTGGCAACGTCTTTGACCACAAAGCTTGCCCCTACGCAATCTTGCAGGAACTTTTTAGATTTATCGAAGTCAGTTAGTTTATCAATAAGCTCAGCCATAAACTGACCTTTTGGCGAAACAAAGGTGGCGATTACTTTGTATGTGCTACTGAGCGCGAAGTTTTTTATGTCTCGTTCACGTTCTACAATCAGACGTACGGCGACCGATTGTACTCGCCCCGCCGAAAGCCCTGGACGGACTTTTTTCCACAGCACAGGGCTTAATTCGTAACCAACCAGGCGATCTAATACGCGCCGGGCTTGTTGGGCATCGACTAGATTCATGTCTACGGTACGTGGGTTGGCAACGGCGTTTTCAATCGCGGGTTTCGTTATTTCATGAAAAACAATTCGCTTAGTTTTTTTGGTATCCAATTTTAGTGCCTGACACAGGTGCCAAGCAATTGCCTCACCCTCGCGGTCTTCATCGCTTGCCAGCCAAACCGTTTGCGCGGCCTGGACGGCTTTTTTCAGCTCGCTGACCACTTTCTTTTTATCACTGCTGACCTGGTAGGTTGGGGCAAAACCGTTCGTAATATCAATATTGAGTCCTTTTTTTGGCAAATCACGAATATGACCAAAACTACTTTTAACGGTGTAGTCTTTGCCTAGATACTTCTCTATAGTCTTTGCTTTTGCCGGCGACTCGACAATTACCAGGTTTTTACTCATGTCTTCCGAACCAGTATACCGTATGTGGTTATGTTACTAAACGTGGTGGCGATTCAACTGGTAAGCCTACACTACTTACTTATAAATTTGCAAATTAATAAGTAAACTCAATTGTCGAAATTTAATGCTTTGTTCCCCTAAATACAAACATAAATATTTATTAGCTTTATATGAACCACTTATCGTTGCCCGCTGGGCGGATTTTGCCGGTGATCTCTAGCATGGTTAGGGTTTGGTTGAAAGTCGCTGGCTCCATTTCGCTTTCCAGCTGAAGCTGTGCGCCCGCGCTAATCCCTTTTTGCAAAAGTGCCAGGATGACTGCTTCTTCCGCACTGCTGGCCGTCGGCCGATGAGTAGTGACTGAAGCTATACCCATGGCAGATAAAACGTCATCAGCGCTAGTGATCGGAGCGGCGCCGGCTTTTATAAGGTTATTAGTACCTACGCTATAGGCGCTGGTGATATTGCCAGGTATTGCCAGCACGGCTTTGCCCTGTTCTAGGGCAAAGTTGGCGGTGTGCAAACTGCCACTTTTTTCGGCTGCTTCTGTGATGATTACGGCGTCACTCAGACCAGCGATGATTCGATTACGGGCGATAAACTGGTGTGGTAGTGGCTCCGTCCCCTCAGGATATTCGCTAATGATTGCCCCACCGCGATCCAAAATGCGCTGGGCAAGCTGAGTATGTGCCGCCGGGTAAATGCGCTCAACCCCGCAGGCCAGCACGGCCACAGTTCTGCCACTAGCTTGCAAAGCGGCCTCGTGAGCAATACTGTCGACACCTAGGGCCAAGCCACTAACAATGATAACGCCCCTACTGACAAGTTCCTGAACCAGCTTTTGGGTGACTGCTCTACCGTAAGGAGTGACTTTTCTGCTTCCGACTACCGCCAAGC
>CAYIDS010000126.1:0-2332 GCA_964362185.1 uncultured Saccharimonas sp. (SeqCode) | reverse complement strand
AGGGTAGAAGTACTAAATAAACTAAGACATATGTCTTATAAGGAGGTATCAGCAATGGCTAGATCATTCAACCAAGTAATATTAATGGGTAATCTGACTCGGGACCCAGAACTTCGGCAAACCCCAAACGGGCAAAACGTTTGCAGTTTTAGCCTGGCACTCAACCGAAGCTACAAAGGTAGCGATGGTGAGTGGAAAGAAGCTACCGACTACGTAGACATTGTAGCCTGGGGACCCCTGGGCGAGCGAGTAGCACAATATTTGAGTAAAGGTCGTCCGTGCTTAGTAAACGGTCGTTTGCAGTCTAGTAGCTGGGAAAAAGATGGCCAAAAGCGCAGTAAAGTAGAAGTAATAGCCCAAGATGTTACGTTCTTGGGCGGACCTGGTGGCAATAGCTCTGATGATGGTGGATCATCTAGCGCACCAAAGGCGGCTAAACCCGCAAAGAAAGACGACGTTGTTATAGAAGATTTGGGTGATGACCCCATCAATCTAGACGACATTCCATTTTAAATAACTAGGGCTGAGGGAGTAGGGTACAGGGCAGAGTAAAAAGCCATTTAGCCCTTTGCCCTCACCCCTCAACCCTAACTCGACTGAAAGGAGAGTAAATATGGCAAAGATTTTTAAACATAGAACGGACGTAGCATATTTTGACTACAAGGATTTCAAGACCTTGCAGCGCTATGTCAATCAGTACGGTCAGATTGAGACTCGCAAAAAAACCGGTCTCAAAGAACACGAGCAACGCCGTTTAGCGGTTGCGATTAAACGTGCTAGGCATTTGGCATTACTGCCGTTTGTGGCCAGTAATTAGAAAATATTCTAACCTCTACCCATGAGTCTAAACCCAACCGATCTAAAAAAAGGACAAATATTTCAGTTGGACGGTGTCCCTTACCGGGTAGTTGAGTATGGCCAAAAAGTTATGGGTAGGGGTGGTTCAATTGTAAATGTAAAGATAAAAAGCCTGATTGATGGACGAGTGCTCGACAAGACCTTCAAGGGTAATGAGTCAATAGAGCCGGCAGATGTCGCCAACCGAAATGTTCAGTACTTGTATAAGGACGGCGCCACGTTCTTTTTTATGGATGAAGAAAGCTACGAACAGTTTGAGGTTCTGATTGATGACCTGGAAGACAAACCCAGCTATATGAAAGAAGGTGACAAAGTCCAAGCACAGCTATTTGATAGCCGTGTTATCAACATTGAACTGCCAAAAAACGTGTCATTGCAGGTTACTTACACCGAATCAGCTATCAAAGGTGATACCAGTAGCTCTATTACTAAAGACGCTACGCTAGAAACAGGGGTTATTATCAAAGTGCCAGCATTTATAAAACAAGGCGACGTTGTCAGTGTTAACACCAACAACGGCAACTATCGTGAACGTGTAAAAGGGTAGCGTGTGGTGCCAGAAAGACTAGATCAAGCTTTAGCGGCGAGAGGGCTTGTCAGCTCACGTAGTCAGGCTGAGAGTTACATAAAACTCGGCTACGTTATGGTGAACGGCAAGGTAGTATCAAAACCAAGTTTGCTTGTCGGTTGGGACGTAAAAATCGAACTTACAGCCAAGCGACAGTATGTGTCGAGGGCGGCTCTCAAGTTGGCTTCGGTTGCTAGGGTACTAAACTTGGATTTTACAGGGAAGGTTGTGCTGGATATTGGTAGTAGTACAGGTGGTTTTACAGACTACGCGCTCAAGCATGGTGCCAGCAAGGTCATAGCTGTCGATGTTGGCACCAATCAGCTTCATTCTAGCTTAAGAACCGATGAACGCGTTGAACTGCACGAGCAAACCGATATTCGTGACTATGTGATAGGTCCGTCCTATCACATACAGACTGCTCACATTGATATTGTTTTAATCGATGTGTCGTTCATAAGTTTGCAAGATATTTTACCAGCCGTGAAGCGGCTGGTAAACAACCAAACAATGATTGTCGCCATGGTCAAACCACAGTTCGAAGCTTACAAAGCCGACTTCAAACACAAGGGTGTAATTAAGAATGAAAAAATGCGTCGTAACACCTTGAAAGATTTTGAAACTTGGGTACAAAAATTGTTCAAAGTGCTTGATAAGGCAGACTCTGAAGTAGCTGGAGCAAGGGGCAACCAGGAGCGCTTTTATTTACTACGCAAGCTAACTACTACTAATTAGCGTGGTAAACTGCAGATATGTATTTTTATAATCGGGCAGAGGTGGGCAGGGAGCTTGCCAAGAAACTGGCGGGCTATCAAGCAAAGAACTGCGCCATTATTGCTCTAAGCCGCGGGGCGGTTCTAGTTGGGGCACAGATTGCTATCAAACTGCACTCCAACCTTATGATGC
>CAYIDS010000125.1:0-2380 GCA_964362185.1 uncultured Saccharimonas sp. (SeqCode) | reverse complement strand
TATGCAAAGTTGCACATCGGACGCATTATTGGCGCGGGAGCTGTTCGCGCTGTTTGTCTAGTTTTTACTAATGCCAGATTACTTCCGTATCTAGACAAAGTCCCGTCGGATAAGTTATTGTATACTCCCGTTTTAGCAGTTGAAAGTATAGAGCAGGTCAGTTAGTATCCCAGTTTAAAACGGATGGTAAAAAAGTGCTAACCGGCTTTCGTGGCATAAATCCTGATTTAGGTCTACACTAAAAAGAGTATGAAAAAGGCAATAATTGTATTTGTGTTAGTTATAGCCGCAGGAACAGGGGGCTACTTACTAAATAGTTCTAAGTCCGATACTACTTCTTCGGATTCATCCCCCAACACTACAATCCAAACTAGTGGCCCATCTGCGGATTACGCGGGCAAGGGGCTGACATCATTCCCTAAAGACGTGTTGAGTAAAACGTCCATCACAAGCCTAGATCTATCAAACAATCAGCTAACAGGCGCACTGCCGTCAGAGATCCAAAAGCTAACCAAGCTGGAGTCACTAAACGTTAGTGGCAACAACATGACGGGCATACCAGCCGAAATTGGACAACTCAGAAAACTAAAAGTCCTGAACTATTCTGATAACCAAATCACTGGATTACCGAACGAACTTGGCAATCTGACACAATTGCAAGTCTTTGACCTCAGCGGGAATAGCAACGTTAGCCAACAAGATTTAGCTAAAATCAGGGCCAAGCTAACCAACACTCAAATACTTTTGTAAACCAAGGGAGTAGTCGTGGCAACTAAAAATTTTACTACTGAAGAAGCACGGGCGATTGGGGTTCAGATAGGAATAGATTTTGATCAGTTCGATTTTGAGCAGTTTCGCCACGGGCTGGAAGTAGAGATGGAGCACGGCAGTCAGTGGGGTCAAGAGACCGACGTTACAAATGATGACCCAATCACAACAGGCAAAATTGTCTGGGCACACTTGAAAGAAATCAAAGACTACTACACTAGGCTAGACAAAATGGAAGCCGAAGCCGAGGGCAAATAAAGTTTGAAAACTGTGTCTGTAACTGTGAAGCCAAACAGCAAAAAGGGTCCGCTTGTGCAGCCGGCTTTGGATGGCTCACTCTTGATATATGTCCGTGAACCTGCCATTGACGGCAAGGCAAATCGGGCTGTAAATGATCTTTTGGCAGATTACTTCGGCGTGCCAAAAAGTAAAGTTCAGATAATTTCTGGCTTGTCGGCTAGAAAGAAATACTACAAGATTGGACTGAATCTGTACCAACAGGTTTAGATTACCCCTGCTGACAGACTTGCTGAAATTAGCGGGTGCTGGGCTAATAAAAACGGCTGTACTACACTACAAGCCTAACAAATCTCAGACTGACTTTGTGCCAGATTGGCATGTTCAGCAGACCGATGATTGGATTGTTTACCCGTGGGAAGTCAATGAAGATATGGGGGCTAGACTGGCAATTGCTGGTAGCAGACTAGCAGTTGCAACACAATCGGAACCACCTAGATAACGGCGCGATCTATCCAAGGTGGTATGATAGAGGGAGTATCTATGAACAAACCAAACACCTACGCCTTTATCGATAGTCAAAACCTCAATTTGGGTGTGCAAAAGATGGGCTGGAAAATGGATTGGCGCAAATTCCGCCAATATTTGGCAGACAAGTATGGAGTCACAAAAGCCTACATGTTCATTGGCCATGTTCCAGAGTTTGAAGATATGTACGTTCATATGCATGAACTAGGTTTTTTGGTGGTATTGAAGCCAACTTCTGACATGAGCAAAGTTCACTCAGAAGTTGCCAAAACTGACGCCGTAAAAAAAACCGACAAGCCAGAGGAGAAGAAACCAGTCAAAGGCAACATCGACGCCGAGCTGGTGCTGTGGGCAATGAAGGAAATGAAAAATTATGAAAAGGCCATAATTGTTAGCGGTGATGGTGATTTTTACTGTTTAGCCGAGTATCTAGATGAGGTTGGAAAGCTAGGACACATTATGACGCCAAACTGGCAGTATTCGGGTCTACTGAAAGCATATGAGAAATATATTGTGCGAATTGACCAGCTAAAACGTGAGCTATCTTACCGTACCATACGTCGATCCGCCAAAAGGAACGTCTGAACTGGATTTAGGCGGGGGCTGAGGGAAATGATCATAACTAGCGTCCAATATTAATTTGCTCACAAGTGTCTGTTATATCACAAGTTATATAGTATAAACAAAAGCATAATGCAGGCGTAGGGTATAATACTGGGAATGGACAAACGTGTTTTTCCGAAGGACTTTATGTGGGGGGCCAGTACGGCAAGTCACCAGGTAGAGGGTGGTACAGTCAACCAATGGACGGTCTGGGAGCTGGCACACGCCAAGCAGTTGGCCAAGA
>CAYIDS010000124.1:0-2417 GCA_964362185.1 uncultured Saccharimonas sp. (SeqCode) | reverse complement strand
TGTCTAGCCCCAAGCCTTGTAATTTATTACGTAGCACACTTGGCATTGGTGGCATACCTCTGGATATTTCATCTATATAATCAACCTCGAGCACTATCGGCGGTATGTCTGGGTCTGGAAAATAACGATAATCGTGAGAATCTTCTTTGCTACGTTGACTAAACGTCTTTTGTTTGGCGTCATCCCAGCCACGTGTCTCCTGGACAATTTTTCCACCTTTTTCTAGTATTTCAATTTGCCGTTTTACCTCGAATTCAACCGCTTTTTCGACACTACGGAAACTATTTAGGTTTTTTGTTTCGCTACGGGTACCAAGTTGCTTTGTTTTACTAACACTAACATTGACATCAAAACGCATATTGCCGTAATACAGATCTCCGTCGCTGACGTCGGCGTATTTCATAAGTAGATATAGTTCCTTGGCATAAGCTTTTGCCTCCTGGGCCGAGTGCATGTCTGGTTCAGACACAATTTCCAACAGTGGCGTTCCGGCCCGGTTTAAATCTACTAGGCTGTAATCTTTACCAACGGGATGAGTACTCTTGCCAGCATCTTCTTCCAGGTGCGCACGGGTGATATTGACGCGCTTTTTTTTGCCCCCAACCACAATGTCAACATGACCGCCAACTATAATTGGCTGATCAAATTGGGTTATTTGATAGCCTTTTGGCAAATCTGGGTAAAAATAATGCTTACGATCGAACTTGCTGTAATGTTGTGGACGCGTATTCAGCGCGAAAGCCGCCCTGGCGGCAAGATGTAGCGCTTCGGCGTTAAGTACGGGAAGCGCGCCAGGCATCCCCATGTCAATATGGCTGATAAGTGTGTTTGGGGGAGCCTGACGGGCATCGTTGCCAACAGCCGAGAACAATTTCGTTTTGGTCTTTAGCTGGACGTGGCACTCAATGCCAATAGTAGTGTTGTAGCGCGATTGGGTCGTTTTATTTGTCATTTAACGCCCCCAGATCTCGCAATGCTTGCCGGTAGGCAATCAGGGATGATTTTACCACTGTTTCGCGTATTTTAAGCGAGGGGTTATCAGTAACCTTATTAGTCAAATTGTGAGCTTTCCATATACTGTCGTTATCACTAAGCTTGCGTTGCGCGGACACTAGTCGTTCGCCCATACTTTTTCCGCTGTACTTACGTCGTTTAAGCACTTGATCGAGTAGTTTGTCGGCATCAGCAAGTGCTTTTGGCCAAGTTGTCTGGTCTTTGCAAAAAATTTGTAGTTGCTTCCAATCACCCTGATACCTCTTGACCCTTAAGCGGCGAGGCGTTTTTCGCCATAATATAACGACCAACACCACCATAAACGGCATGGCTATTAAAATTGCGAGTTCAAGCCAAGCCATCATGATAAGATTTCCTCAGCCGCCTTAGCCAGACAAAGTAACTCTCTGTCACGGCTTTGTGGAGCAATCAGTTGCAACCCTACTGGCATGCCTTCACTCTTCCCGGCCGGCACCGAAATAGCTGGCGTACCCACCAAACTAACAGCTACCGTCATGATATCTTGCAAGTACATCTGTAAAGGGTCGCCTGCGTTTTTGCCAATCTCAAAAGCAACTGTCGGCGACACCGGACCAACTAGAAAATTAACCTTGCTAAACGCACTGTCAAACTCATTGACGAGTTTCGTTCTCAACGTCTGGGCTTTTTTGTAATAAGCATCATAATAACCACTGCTTAGCACGTAAGTACCAATCATTATTCGTCGCTTGGCTTCATCGCCAAAACCTTCACTGCGTGACCAATTGTAACTCTCATCCAATGTTTTCGACGATTTGGAAGAATAGCCGTAGCGCTGTCCATCATAGCGGCTCAGATTACTACTTATCTCGGCGGGAGCAATGATGTAATAACACGCCAACGCCAAAGCCAACGATGGCAAACTGACTTCCTCGATCTGCGCGCCTGCTTTTTGAAGTTTATTGATGGCTGTCAATATCTGCTGTTTCACACCTGGATCAAGACCATCACCCATATACTCTTTGATAACACCGATTTTGGTAGTTGGTAGTTGGTAGTTGGTAGTTGGAATATAGGATTGGGCGTCACGTTCAATTGTGGTTGAGTCTAGCTCATCCTTACCTGCCATAACGTCCAGTACTAAAGCGGCATCGGTTACACTTCGCGTTAGCGGGCCAATAACGTCTGTACTACTAGCCATCGCCACGACACCACTACGTGATACTAGCCCGTAGGTTGGCTTGTAGCCTACGACGCCACAGAAGCTAGCTGGCTGACGAATCGAGCCACCAGTATCCGTACCAATTGCGAACGGCGTCAAATTTAAAATCACTGCCGCGGCAGAGCCACCAGATGAGCCACCGGGTACTCTTGTTTTGTCATGGGGGTTCTTTGTTATCATAAAATCACTATTTTCGGTACTGGCACCGTGCGCGAAAGCGTCT
>CAYIDS010000123.1:0-2424 GCA_964362185.1 uncultured Saccharimonas sp. (SeqCode) | reverse complement strand
TATGGTGAGTGAGGAGTGAAAGCTTGTAGTCGTTCAGGTGTGACCTGGGGCGATGAATGAGTGGGAAAGGTGTGTTTGATTAAGCTCATCGTAGCTAAGGCTACAACTGGTTCAGGGCTTCGGAAAGAACAACAAACTAGCCTGGTTCAAACAGCAGTCAAACAACCCAGTTATTAGCACTCTTGACTTGACGAGTCATGACTGCCAAGTAACTGCATTGCCTGACCACTTTTGAACCGTCTACTTTCTTGTTTTTCCTCCAGTCCAACCAGAAGTAGCTAAGGCTACGACTGGTTCAGGGCTTCGGAAAGAACAACAAACTAGCCTGGTTCAAACAGCAGTCAAACAGCCCAGTTATTAGCACTCTTGACTCGTGAGTGCCAGGTTATTATAATAGCTTACGTGATAGTACAAATTATTAAGGCCTGGAAAGAAATTGCCCAAAACCTATTTGAGGGGTTACTTTATTGTTAGGAAGCCGTACATGAGTATATTAATTCCAACTGTTATAGAGAACGAAGGACGAGTCGAGCGAGCCTACGATATTTATTCAAGACTGCTGAAAGACCGTATTATTTTTTTGGGTGACGAAGTAAACGATCATACCGCTAACCTCATCGTAGCTCAGCTACTTTTCCTGGACAGTCAAGACACCAACAGGGACATTTATCTTTATATTAATAGTCCCGGTGGTAGCATATATGACGCTTTGGCAATTTATGACACCATGAAGTACATCAAGGCCGATATACAAACAGTTGGCATCGGCGTACAGGCTAGCGCTGCTGCTTTTCTGCTCAGTAGCGGGACAAAAGGCAAACGCTTTATGTTGCCAAATGGAACTGTCATGATCCACCAACCCAGCAGTGGTACCAGAGGTAAAGTCACGGACATGGAAATAGATCTAAAAGAAAGCCTGCGGGTTAAGCATCGTTTGAATGAAATAATGGCTAAAAACACCGGCCAAACTGTTAAAAAAATCCAAGCCGACATGGAACGTGACTATTGGATGACCGCGGAAGAAGCCAAAAAATATGGTGTTGTTGACGCCGTAGTAGTATCACGAGCCAAATCCAAATAATAGACCTCTTTCAAAAGCTCAGTCAGCCAGCGAAATTATGCATAAAACAAAAATAGTGCTTGACACCAGAGATTTTTTCTATCAAACTAAAACCTAAGAAGTAGTATACAACGGGCAGTGCTGATTTTGTTATCAAAACACACTCAAAATGCCTCAAGTAGGGATCTTCGCACGTAAAATTACAACAACTACATTTTTTATAACCACAGATGCGTTTGTGATTATAAACAACTGTAAAATAACGTAGGAGTAATACGTATTTATGGCGAAAATCGCTGCGAACCCCAGTGCGCTCAAGAAACGCACGTTCTTTACAAACATTGATGACATACTGGATCTGCCAAACTTGATAGACCATCAAAATCGCTCTTTTGAATGGTTTGTTGAAGAAGGTTTAGGCGAGCTTCTTGCCGAAATAAGCCCAATTGACGACTATACGGCCGGCAAATTATCACTTTCGTTCAAAGATTATCGCTTTGAAGAGCCAAAGATGACAGAGGTTGAAGCGCGTAAGAACAACGTTAGCTACGACGCTCCCCTAAAAGCAACTGTCGAACTAACAAATAAAGTTACTGGCGAGATTAAAGAACAAGAAATCTACCTTGGCGACTATCCATGGATGACCCGTAGGGGTACTTTTGTTATTAATGGAGCCGAGCGTGTCGTAGTATCGCAACTTATCCGTTCAGCTGGCGTATTTTTTACTGCTGATGCCCACGGCACCAACAACTTGTACGGTGCTAAGGTTATACCTGGTCGTGGGGCTTGGCTGGAGTTTGAAACTGCCGCCTCGGGCGCCCTGTATGTAAAGATTGATCGCAAGCGCAAAATTGCCGTTACTACATTGATGCGGGCTTTGGGTTTGACAGATGCCCAAATGAAAGAAACTTTCAAACATGTTGATCAAGGCAAGTTAAGCTACCTCGACGCTACTTTAGAAAAAGATCCAACAAAAGGCATAAACGATGCCCTGATCGAAGTTTATCGTCGTTTGCGACCCGGTGATTTAGCGACAGTTGATAATGCTCGTAGCTTGCTTGAGAATATGTTTTATAACTTCAAACGTTTCGACTTTAGTCGAGTCGGGCGTTACAAGATAAACAAACGCTTGAATCTAGACGTAGCCAATACAGTCGAAAATAGGATAATGCGTTTACAGGATCTGACTGCCATTATTGCCGAGATTATGCGACTCAATAACACCCAGGAGCCAGCCGATGACATCGATAGTTTGGCTAATCGGCGCGTAAAATTGGTAGGCGAACTGGTTCAGCGCCAATTCCGGATCGGTTTGCTTCGTATGGAGCGAACCTAGCAACAGCCAGATCCACAAAGAGGTCGTC
>CAYIDS010000122.1:0-2439 GCA_964362185.1 uncultured Saccharimonas sp. (SeqCode) | reverse complement strand
GGGGAGTTCCACAGGCTGTTGTTTGGTTTGACTAGTGAGTCTATCAAGGAAAAGTTGGCCCAGTGGTTTTGCAACACTTTTGCCACCAAAAGTGTTAAAAGTTTGGTTCTTGGAAAAGAATTCCTACAGCTCGCCCCAATTTCTACCCTTACTGACATCCACATCCAACTTTACAGTCAGTTTGTGGGGTTATCGGAGTCTTCGGCACCTAGTGACTGTAAGGCACGACTTACTGTATCAATCCTGCGATTCATCTCATCCATTGTGGATTCTGTTACACTGGACACATCTTGGGGTTTTTGCTGAGCACTAGAAGAGATATTGTCCACAATTGCGCCGATCGACACTGCAAACATACCGGCTATGGCGGCTCCTGGAGTATATCGACCATCAGACACTTCGTTAAGACCGATACCAATAGCTACACCAAAGCCAGTCCCCAAAGCAGCATATCCCAGAAACGACTTGAAACGTATTGA
This sequence comes from uncultured Saccharimonas sp. (SeqCode), assembly GCA_964362185.1. GTDB lineage: Bacteria > Patescibacteriota > Saccharimonadia > Saccharimonadales > OMJO01 > CAYIDS01. The sequence goes on along the minus strand of CAYIDS010000122.1, from coordinate 1,960 downwards.
GCGTAGCTGCTGTTCATTATATGACTCTAACTCTCTCAGTTCGTCTTGAGACCCGACCAACGCTAACCTAAGGGCATCTACTTGCCAGCCCTCTTGGTGATGCCTAACAATCTCGTGTGGTAGCTCTGCGACATCATCCACTGAAACACTATCACTCAAGTTCCTATTCAATAGAACATCCCTGTGTTGGGCCAGGGTATCTACAACTTTGAGATGCCGTACCACTGATGCTCGGTATTCATCGGTAGGCTCGCCATCGGCGACACCAATATCATCAGCATCTCGATACAACGACGAGTGTTTTACGGAATCAACCCGTCCGCTAGCTTCTAGATGCAGACCGAAAATATCATCCTCAAGCACGGGCAATACCCCTAGCACTTCGGCTTGTTCTATCCCACCTGCCACTGTTTGATCGATTGTCATCAAAATATCTCCTAAGATTTAATAACTTGATTATCTACCCCGGAGATATAAATGTAAAATGCTACTGTTAAAATATCAGCCCTACAATTCGCCCCAATTCCTACCCCTACTCACATCAACATCCAACTTCACCGGCAGTTTGTAGACGTTTTCCATGGTTTCTTTGAGTAATTTCGAGATTTCTTCGGCATCTTCATCCTTGCATTCCACTATTAAACTGTCATGAATCTGAAGCAGGATTTTTGGAGCTGATTCCATCTTCCGATCAAGCTTCTCCTGAACCTTGATCATTGCCATTTTCATCAGGTCTGCCTCGGTGCCCTGAATGGGCATGTTCATGGCGGCGCGCTCGGCAGCCGAACGGACAATAAAGTTACTCGAATGTACGTCTGGCGTAGGTCGACGGCGCCCAAACAACGTCTCTACATAGCCGTCTTCGCGAGCTTTTTCTTTAAGCGAGTTCATATAGTCCAATAAGGGTTTACGCAACTCAAAATATTTATCAATAAACGTCTTGGCGGCCGCAATAGTCATGCCTGTTGCCACGCTGAGACCGTGTGGACTCATGCCGTAAAGTACACCAAAATTTATCACCTTGGCATCGCGGCGCATTTGCTTGGTAACTTCGTCTGGGTCACGACCATAAACTTGCGCCGCGGTCATAGTATGCACGTCTGCCCCACCGTTAAACATATCTATCAGCTCTTTGTCATCCGCCAAATAGGCTGCCAGACGTAGCTCGAACTGGCTGTAGTCAGCACTAACTAAAACTTTACCTGGGCTGGCTACAAAGGCAGTTCGTATCTGTTTGCCCAGCTCGGTACGAACTGGAATATTCTGCAAATTTGGGTCATTGCTACTCAGACGACCGGTTTGGGCAACAGTCAAAGCATAGGTGGTATGAACACGATTATGTTCATCAACCACCTGTGGCAAAGTATCAACATAGGTGTTTTTGAGCTTGGTGTATTCACGATACTGGGTGATAAGGTTAATTATGGGGTGGGAGCCGCGCAATTTATCCAGCTCGGTAGCGGCGGTTGAAAAACCAGTTTTTCCTTTTTTGATACCTTGCTTGGCTAGATTAAGCTTGTTGAACAAAATATCTGCCAGTTGCACGGGGCTAGATATATTGAACTCTTGGTCGGCATGACCATAAATCTGCTGCTCTATGTCACTAATTTGCTCACCCAACTGCTCGCCCATTACTTCCAGATAGCCCGAATCTAAACGAATACCTTCATATTCCATGCTAGCCAGCACCGAAATAACTGGCCACTCTATTTCTTTGGCTAGTTTAGCAACACGAGGCATGTCTTTTAACCCATGGCACTGATCTTTGTACAAGGCATGGATGATAGCAATAAGCTCGGAGGCGCGGCGCACTAGTTCGTCGTCAGATAGCTCTTCTAAGCTTGAGCCTTCATAGCCAAGATCGGCACTGGCTAGTTCGGTCAGTGTTTGTTCCCTCCTTAGGGCATTTAGTAGAAATGCGCCGATAAGTATGTCGTGTTCAACATTCTCTAGGTTTAGC
>CAYIDS010000121.1:0-2470 GCA_964362185.1 uncultured Saccharimonas sp. (SeqCode) | reverse complement strand
ACAAAAAACAGATTAAAAGTAGTAGACCTAGAGTTTTTAGCTAACGGATAGATGTTTGTTAGCTCTAACAGCCTTGCGCTTGGCTACCGTTTGTTTTAGTAACCAAGCGTAGCGGTCAATAATCGCCAAAGGGGCAAGCAATAACATCGAAGACCAGGCAAAGAAAAAGATAACCGTCAGCGGCAAACTCTTGTGCAAAGCATAGGTTCGAATACAGCGAAACTGATATCGTATCTGATGAGGAATTGATTTATGACCAGCCCGAAATGAACAACTGACCACTAAAGTTGGCAAAAGTTTAATCTCTCCAAATGGTCTTAGATGAAATGTCATGTCAAAATCTTCCCAAATATCGTTTCGATAATGAACTTCTTGACGAATCTTTTTCCACATGGTTGCCCTAAAAGCACAGTTTGAGCCCCACAACATTTCATGACCAGCAAATAGTTTACTCAAAAATTGATGATAAAAGTTAAAAATGGCTTCGCCGCTTTTCTTCATGGGTACGTCATAAGGTTGCCCTGGGCCAGTTAGAGCCACGGCTTTTGGGAATGCCTGAAAACCATGAATAAGCTGTTCCACCCACCCGGTTGGCAAAACGCTGTCGGCGTCTATACGACCTAGGATGGTGCCCTTGGCGTAATTAAATCCCGCGGCTTGGGCAAAGACTTGACCCTGCCGCGGTTCTGACAGTAGCTTGACGAAAGGATATTGCCGAGCAATCTTTGCGCCTCGGTCAGTCGAATTATTGTCAATCACAATTACCTCTAGCGGTTGAACAGTTTGACTGGCAATAGCGTCCAGACACGCCCCGATATAGCTCTCTTCGTTATAAACGGGTATAATAATAGATACTGTTAATGCTTGTTTATTCACTAAAACGATAGTAGCAAATGCCAAAACATATGCGAAACATAAAACGCTTAAAAAAACTCAGCCCTCGGGCTTGGTGGCAAGCCAGTTTTGGTCATAAAGTCTGGGCTGTTTTGGTGGCTGTTATCATTATTAGCGTGAGCGGTATGTATGGTATTGCTCGGTGGTACACTGCCAAACACGTGCGTCAGCCATTGCGACTGGGCGCGACTTTTATTCCTGATTACGCTGAATCTTTTGGACTAGACCCGAAGGAAACGCTTTCTGCCATAGTTGACGATTTAGGCGTTAAGCGGCTTAGACTTGTCAGCTACTGGGAAAATGGTGAAGAGCATCGTGGCAGATATGATTTTTCTTTTCTAGACTGGCAGTTCAAGCTGGCTGAAGAAAAAGGCGTAAAAGTGGCGCTTGCCATAGGCCTTCGGCAACCACGTTGGCCGGAATGCCATATGCCGGCCTGGGCAGAGAAAATACCAAAAACACAGTGGCAGCCAGAGCTTATGAAATACATGACAGCCGTGGTAAACCGATACAAAATCAGCCCCGCGTTAGACAGTTACCAGCTTGAAAACGAATTCTTCCTGAAGGCCTTTGGCATTTGTCCCGATTTTAGCCGTGACCGCTTGGTGGATGAATATAAGCTGGTCAAGAGCCTAGATCCACACCACACCTTAGTTGTCAGCATGAGCAATAATGCTATAGGCACCCCGATTGGCGAGCCAACACCAGACATGTGGGCAGTATCGGTCTATAAACGAGTCTGGGACAAAACCATTACCAAGCGTTACTTCGAATACCCCATTCCCGCCTGGTACTACGCTTTTCGAGCCGGCTGGGTAGAACTAACCCGCAGGCATGACTCGTTCATTCACGAGCTACAGGCCGAGGCTTGGCCAGCCGCGGATGTTGCTATCCAAGACGCGCCGCTAGAGGAACAAAATAAATCACTCGACGCCAAGCGTCTAAAGGATCGCTTTGAGTACGGTAGAGCAACCGGAATGCGTACTATTGACCTCTGGGGTGTAGAGTGGTGGTACTGGCGGAAAGTGATCAAAAATGACCCCAGCCTTTGGGATGTCGGCAAAGCGGAATATTCACGTAGCTATCAATAACACGCCTTTCCCACTCATCCATCGCCCCAGGTCACACCTGAACGACTACAAGCTTCTACTCCTCACTCACCATAACCATAGCCCAAGCTTCGTTACGATTAAAAGCTTTCGTTACATCCTAGTTGCAACCAGCCATCAACGGATGAGTGCGAAAGGCGTGAGTAAAATAACTTTTTAGTCATAATATTATACTTTGTCAATCTTGGCTTAGCCTGTACAATGGTTACGCTATGAAAAAGCATCGAAATATTACCAAACAAATTGTCAACCGCCGCGCCAAGCACGACTACGAGCTTGACAATTCTATAGTGGTTGGTCTGGAACTGAAAGGGGCAGAGGTAAAAGCACTTCGTTTGGGACACGGACATTTGCGCGGTGCTTACGTAACTACCAAAGATTCCGCCAAAGGCGGAGAGCTGTGGTTGCTAAATGCTACTATTACTGGCACAAATGCCGCGCCCCTAACCGAAGAAGAAAAAGTTCGC
>CAYIDS010000120.1:0-2480 GCA_964362185.1 uncultured Saccharimonas sp. (SeqCode) | reverse complement strand
TTTGCCAACCGTAGCAATTGACCGAGTCAGTATCATAGAAGTTATTAACAACCTGGTTGACAACGCCATCAAATACAGTAAAGAGGGCGAAACAATCGACATCGACGCACACGTTCGCAGTGACGGCTATGTCGAGACAACTGTTACCGACCACGGCGTTGGTATCCCAATTGGCGTTATGCCACATCTGTTTGACAAATTCTATCGAAACCACCGCACCTCAAGTAACATCGGTGGAACCGGTCTTGGTCTATATCTTTGTAAAGCCATTACCGGAGCCCATGGTGGTGAAATCTGGGTCCAGTCCAAAGAGAACGAAGGCGCGACTTTCGGCTTCACATTGGTTCCTGCCAGTAAGCTTGCCGCCGCACTCAAAAGCGGTGATAATAGTGACATTGTTCGTAGCGCGCATGGCTGGATCAAAAATCACAGCCTGTACAGGAGATAAAAGGGCATCGTGGAAGAACCAGACATCAAACCAGTACCAGTAGCACTTGGCGGAGCCGCGGCTTCTTCGCCGCCTGCCACTAATAAACTGGACTTACGCAAAACCTCGGAAGTCTCAGGGCTATCCAGAGGAGATGAGCAAGCAGTTTTATCTGATGGAGAGGTAGCCATAGCTACATCGAGAGCAGAAAAACTGGTTGATCGTTCATCTGGTGGGTCTGAGTTTGCAGGGATTTTGGGTAAGTCCAGTACAGTAGGCAAACGCATCTTGATTATTGAAGACGAGCACTTCATTACCGAACTTTATACCCGTGCCTTAACAAAAGCTGGCTACCAAGTCGAAAATGTCATTGATGGTATAGAAGGACTCAAACAAGCCCAAACCGACCGCTACGACATCATTCTGCTCGACATCATGATTCCCAACCTAATGGGTACGGAGATACTGCATCGCCTGCGTGACCCAAAACAAACGCCCAAGTTACATGGCAAAATCATCCTAACAACCAACTTGGATCAGGGTGATGAAGGTCGCGCCGCCACAGAAAAATATGCCGATGGCTACATCATCAAAGCCGATATAACACCTAAAGAACTGGTCAGCTACCTCGCCAAGATAAAGGTATAAAGGTCTTGCAAAACGCTTTCGCTAAGCTCAGAATAAGCTTAGTCATGTGAGTATGAGTCTTTATGGCCATCTACGCGCAGACTTATTTAAACTCTAGGCGAGCATACCTCGGTCCCTGCGAACCTCAATCACAATTCAGCTTCCTTGCTCATGAAAGTACACTGAACGGTTACGTACATTCAGCAAGCAGCTCTCATCCGTCAGCTGGCGGACTAAACCCGTTCGCTGGTAGAAGAATCGACCAGTTTTTTTGTGATTTTTTAAACAAGGAGTTTGGACATGACTAATCAAGACATCGAGATAAATGCTTATCAATTCATCAACCGCCGTGGGGTAAAAGGCATCCCCCGTATCATAACTGTGCAGAACCAGCGCTACAGCTTCATTGACCTCGGGCTACAATACCTGATCCAAAAAGGTCAGCATCTGATTCGTTTGTTCGACATGACTGACGGGCAACAAATATTCCGTTTGCGCCTAGAAGATAATCAGTGGACTCTAGTAAACATAAAGACCGCCTAAATGATAGGCCCCCAAGTTACCAGCGATCAGATGGAAGGAGTTTCGGCCCATGTAGGAGTTACAAATCCAGCCCTGGATAGCTCGCTGGACAATCTGGATCTGAACAAGTTTTTGATTCAACACCCAGCTGGCACCTACTTTATGCGAATCTCTGGCAATGTCTGGCAAGGAGTTGGCATATTTGATGGCGACATTGCCATCATTGATCGAGTTATATCGTCTAGACCAAATGACCTAATCATCTGGTGGCAAGGCGAGTCGTTTGTAATCAGCCCCAGACAAAAACTGCCGCACGGCACAGAATGTTGGGGCGTTGTCACCACCGTGATTCATCAATATAAAAAGCACCATGAATAAGCCCATCTTTGCTTTGGTTGATTGCAATAATTTCTTCGTCAGTTGCGAGAAAATTTTTCGTCCCGACCTGGAGGGCAAGCCCATTGTGGTGTTGTCCAGCAACGACGGTTGCGTGGTGGCGCGCAGCAACGAAGCCAAAGCTTTGGGCATACCCATGGCGGCACCGGCTTTCAAGTACCGCGATATTTTTGAACGCCACGGGGTAGTAAAGTTTTCGGCAAATTTTGAACTTTATGGCGACATTAGCAAACGAATTACCATGCTCCTGACCAGTATTACGCCACGTATAGAAGTCTATTCAGTTGATGAGTCATTCTTAGACCTCACCCAACTTGGCATAAAAGATTATGAAAATTGGGGCAAAGTAGTCCGTCAAAAAATACTAGACTGGGTTGGCATCCCAGTATCCATTGGCATTGCCCCGACTAAAACCCTTGCCAAACTGGGCGCGCAGTACGCCAAAAAACATTCCGAGACCAACGGCGTAATTTCACTACTTTACTCAGAGGACGCAATGCGTATTCTC
>CAYIDS010000119.1:0-2508 GCA_964362185.1 uncultured Saccharimonas sp. (SeqCode) | reverse complement strand
CATAGTGTCACCCCGTTGGCCAATCAAAAAACCATTCAAATGAGTACTGGGGACATTCAGCTCGATAACTTCGTTATCCTCGGTAGTGGCATAGACGTCTGTGTTGAGTCCAAAAAATGACAATAAGTCCTCTAGATATTTTTTGGCAAACAATATCGCTTCTTCCGCCGCCAGGCGCGACTGGTCGGGACTACGAGGTTCACTCGACTTACGCAAAATCCCTGCATCACCAGAATCACCAGATGAGTCATCAACTGATTTTTCTGATATCGGCGTAGCTACAGCTACTCCTCTATCAGACAAAATCACTTGTTCATCTCCTCTGGAAGTTTCTGGACGATACGAGGTTTTGCGTAAGTCGAGTTCATCCAAAGGGGTGTCTTGTTGTTCGTCGTCAGCAGTCATCTTTTTCTCCGCTTATTTTTGACAGAGCTTTTCTTTCGACTTGATGCTGATGGTTTGTTAGTTTTTTTTGAGATGACTTCGCCTTCGATTATAACTTTGCTACCTGGTTTATCAGCAATAGCCTCTAGCTCTTGCTCATCTTGCCCCAAAATCTTGGCTTGCTGCAGATACGCCGTTACACCACTGACTAGCCAATACAGACTGAGCGCCGAGGCAATGTTAACCGTAAAGACAAATATCATAATTGGGATCAGGAACTTCGTGTTGCGGCTAACGGCAGCGTTTACTTCTGATGAGTCAGATTGTTTACCCGAACTAGCGTCTTTCAGAATCTGTCGCAGTTTGCGCGAATCTTTACTGTCTGGCATGAGTTGCTTGCTTTGAAAGTACTGAGAGATCGCGCTACCCGCCACCAAAAACATGGCTGGCCAATAAATTGCCCCGCCACTTAACGCCGCGCGTTTGAGATCAATAAAGCCCAGTAACGAGGCGTCAAACTGGTTGATATCTCCCGCCAAATTTTTCAGCCAGCTCATGTTGCGTATGAAATCGTAGGAACCATTAATCAGGGCGTGCGGGTCGGCGATAACCTTGCTCAGACCTTGGTATAGCCCAATCAGCACAACTAGTTGAATTGCCAACACACCAAGCGGGCTCAAGGGGTTGATCTGCCGCTCTTTGTACAGTTCCATGGTAAGTAGCGACTCTTTTTGGCGGTCGCCTTTGGCGGCAGCCTTTATCTTTTTAAGCTCGGGTTGCATACCTCGCATCGCTTTGGTGTGATGAAGTTGTTTTTTTACCAGAGGCCACATCAAAACCCGAATAGTTATCGTGAAGAGTATGAGAGCTAAACCAAAATTATGACCCGGTAACAGAGCGTAGATGAGTGTAAGCAGGTTAAAGATTGGCTGTACGATAAAAACTTGAAAGACCGATGAAAACATAAAAACTCCTAATAACTTGTTGTTATGATAGCACGTAAGCGTTGCGCTTACATCTGTTTTATGACCTAGCCACGCTTTTGTCCAGCCCGGCTTGGTGAAGTTGAGCCCTGAGTACTCGCCGCAAATCTTCCGTTGGCATATCTGCTATCTGATCCGAAAAAACAGTGATAACAACATCGTATACGCCCTGGATTAATTGGTTAGAGCGAATGATTTCATAAATGCGGCGGCGAACACGGTTACGTTTGACGGCTGACTTACAAACCTTTTTACTGACCACGACAGCTAGACGGTAGTGTTTTCGCCTGGGGTTATGCGCGTATTTAATCGAGCAAAGCGGTCCACGTACCGCCTGACCACGACTGTAGGTAGCGCGCAAACTATTGTGACCATGAAAACGGTTGACGGTGGGGATCATACATTAATAGTAACTAGGAAATGGGAAATGGGAAATGGGAATAATGGCTTAAGTTCTAACACGCCTTTCGCTCGTCCTCAGTCGCAACCTGGCATCAGCGGAAAGGTGCGGAAGTCCTATAGCAACTAGGAAATGGGAAATGGTATCTAGGCATACTGGTTTAGAGGTCTAGGCGGATATTTTGGCGCGACCTTTGTTGCGCCGCCGTTTGAGTACAACGCGACCAGCCTTTGATGCCATGCGCTTAATGAAGCCGTGCTGGCGGGCTCTTTTACGTTTTTTTGGTTGATGAGTTCGTTTTGGCATGTGTCTTTCTCCAAATTGGTAATCGTAGCTAGTGTTGTGTTTACTACGAAGGTCAAATTAACAATAATTACCCACCAATAGTAGCAACTTTTCCACTTAAATAAAAGTATTTTCCACAGTTTTACAGATGAGATAAACCAATGTGTATAACTCGTCCCTGACTCTTTAAATTTATGCTTAGTTTGCTGGGTCGTCTCCTAAATAGTTGTGGAAAAGCCGATTTGTTTTGTATACTCGACTTACTCTAAGTTAGCACTTTCCCAACAGCGACCTAGCTCAGTTTGAGGATGGGAGGGAGTAAGTTAGGGGGTAGCCGTGGGGTTAGGAGCGAGGGAATGCAAGACAATTTGTGGCAAGCGGTTTTGGGCGAAATAGAACTGTCTATTTCAAGAGCTAGTTTTATTACTTGGTTCAAAAATACCCGCCTGCTCCGTT
>CAYIDS010000118.1:607-2546 GCA_964362185.1 uncultured Saccharimonas sp. (SeqCode) | reverse complement strand
GGGTCCGACTTCCTCGGCGGTGCCGTAGTGTCCGTTTAGGTACTGCTTGACGAAATAGCTCGATGGCTGATCGTAGCGTGGAAAATCAAAAGTCGCTACATTATAGCCCGCCTCGCTCAGGCGCTTAACCAAAAGCTCGAATTGCGTCCCCTTGCCAGACCCATCCGTTCCCTCCAGTACAAAAAAAGCGCCAGATCGCGCGTAAGCGTTGGTTTTCATCGCGCTTTTAAACCTTGGATCTGTTCTGGCAAGCTCCTTACGTCCTTATAAGCTTTGGGTAACATCTGTTCGGGTGACCAACTAGCAATCAACTCACTTAGGTTTGTCCCAGTTTGGTACTTACCGCTAAAACCAGCCTCACGCCCCTCGCCATAGTTGCCCTCTACCTCACCTGTTTCGTGGAAAATAGCCTGACCAATTCGTTCGCCTACTGGCAAAAGCACAGTTTCTTTGTGATTTAAGTTAAAAATCTCAAGTGTGAGGCGGTTGATGTAACCTGGGTCAACCCAGCCGGCGTCAAAACAGACCGCGATGCCGTTTCTGCCCCAACTGGAACGTGATTTTAGTTCGTACGCGCCGGGCGGCTTGATACCAAAAAATTCGTGAGTGTGAGCTAGTATCCGCTCGCCCGGGCGAATTGGTATAACTGGATGGTCGGGCGGAATTCCTTCCAAAAGCTTAATACCATTCTGGGCGCACCAATCCTGATGCGTTATGGCTTGATGTGGACCAGAAAAATATCGACGCACGTCGTTTTCGTCGAAAGGGTTGTATACGGTATGGTCGCCGTCTCTTTCGGTGCGATAGTAATAATAACCCAGCGTAACGTCTAGACTGGCATGGGCAACGTATTTTGGGTTGAAGGGTACGCAAACGATATGACCATCTTCAATTGCTTTTCGTATCTGTATGTTGCTGTAAACGCCCATCATGTCTCCCCTCAACTATGTATTGTACGGTTTGTCAAAACCATGACGCAAGCATAAACACTACATTTTACAACCTTTATTGATAATCACTGGTTCGATATATCTTGGCTAGTTCATGACAACGGACATTTTGGAGCAACACAAAAGCGCATCGTGAAATTTGCTGCAAGGAGCCATCGTTTATGATAGTGACATCATTTTTTACGTTTTTGCGTTCTCTTTCGGTTGGATCCTGGGCATCTTTTTCTGGCACGAACGGACGTTGTATTTTAACGATAATGCCGCCCGCGGCGTGAACCGCGTCGGCGTCACTGGGGAAGCGAACGCCACTGATTATGCCGAGTGCTTTATTGGCAGTCGTCAAACGAGACACCAGTTCGTCATACCAGATGCCTTTATCTACTTTGACAACCAGGTATCCGCCCAACCACTGCAAAAACGCCCGATGATTTGCTTTATTCGCCACGGTAATAGTTTGTTTAGCAAGATCGGGTTTATTGGCTAATGTTTTGAGGTGCACGAATAGTTTTTCATACAGTTCTGGGTGGTTGTTTATATCACTCTCGTTAATAATTATATCCGTGGTTTGACATTTTTTGTTCGTCACTGCCATGATAATTTCTGGCAGGTAACCAAGCCAACTATTTATCGCGGCAATATCGTCTGGTTTGGGCACGACATCTAGTCTTTTGTGCAAGGCGTCAGCGACTTCAGCTATAAGCATGCCTGTTTCAAGATGCAATGAGTTTGATTCTGTTTTCTGCAACGCCTCGGCCAGACTGGTTTTGCCGTGCCCAATCGCACCCGTGATGCCGATTAGTATCATACTAACTATTGTACAGGGCTAATTTCGAGCTTGATAGAAGGACCCATGGTTGTGGTGAGATAGATGGATTTTATGTATACGCCTTTGACACTTGCCGGTTTGGCGGCTTTTATACTGTCGACAAGTGTCTGGACATTTTGGACCAGTTTATCGCGGCCAAAACTTACTTTGCCAGCTCCTACGT
>CAYIDS010000118.1:0-597 GCA_964362185.1 uncultured Saccharimonas sp. (SeqCode) | reverse complement strand
CTCCTACGTGAATGATACCAGTGCTGTCAACGCGGTATTCGACACGACCAGCTTTGGCATCGGTAACGGCTTTGGTTAGGTTTGGAGTTACGGTACCGCTCTTGGGGTTAGGCATAAGCCCCTTGGGACCCAAAAACCGGGCGTACTTGCTTAGTTTTTGCATCATGGCTGGCGTGGTAATCAATACGTCAAAATCAAGCACGCCTTTCTCAATACGTTGCAATAGCTCATCGCCAGCGGCTATGTCTGCTCCGGCCTTTTTGGCTTTTGCGATATCGTCGTCAGCGTCTGCCAAGACAGCAATTCGCATCACTTTACCGGTTCCAGCTGGCAAGACAACGGTTTGGCGAATATTTTGGTCAGCTTGACGGGGGTCTACTAACAAATTGGCGTGCAGCTCTACGGTCGCGTCAAACTTACCAATGCTCGTTTTTATTATCAGATCAAGTGCCTCAGATAATCTGTAACTGACATTTCTATCAATCAGCTGGCTTGCGGCGCGGTAGCTCTTGCTTCTCCGTTCTAGCCGTGTATGAGTGGGTTTGATGGCTGGCTTAGTATTATCACTAGCTCCCGCTTTGACTATTCTTGCTTTGC
>CAYIDS010000117.1:0-2583 GCA_964362185.1 uncultured Saccharimonas sp. (SeqCode) | reverse complement strand
CTGCCCCGGGTCGGATTCCGTGACGCCTTCTTTTAATAAATCCAAAAATACTGCCGCCAGCAATGCGCCGGCCGCGAACGGCGTGGCGTATTTGGCAAGATTTTTGGCTGTTTTTTCTCTGCTGAGTAGTAAAACGCCCCCCATCAGCGAAACCACGCCACCCAAAAGTGAAAATACAATGATATGTCCGTAATTTGCCATAATTTTTGCCTAAAAACCCCTGCCTTTTAAATAATCACCCATAAATACTCTACCCCCCACTCTACCGCCTGCTCCGCACAAATTGCAAATTTTTTGCAATTTGACGGTAGAATGCATGTATTTTTGCCCATTTTGGGTTAATATCAATGTATGGACGACCAAGAACTGCGCCGCTTTCGCAAGTTGCTCAAGAAAAATAACTACTTTAATACCAGGCCTCGCTATCGCCTGTTCTTGATACTCCAAAAATACCCCGTTTTGTCGATAAACGAACTCATAGCCAAATTACCCCAGCACGACCAAACCACGGTTTATCGCAACATGGATTTATTTGAGAAACTAGGCATTATTACCCGAATACGTCTGGGCTGGAATACTAAAATTGAGCTAAGTGACGTGTTTGTTCACCATCATCACCACTTTACATGCCTTAAATGTCTGCGAGTAATCAACCTAGCCGAGGACAAAACCATCGAACGGCGCATTAACAAACTTGGTGATGGGCTTGGGCTCAAAATATCTGACCACCAGCTCGAAATCCGCGGACTATGTAACAAATGTCAACAACTTAAAACCCCGAGTTAGACTCGAGGTTTGTGGAAGTCTCTCGCTTCCAAACTAATGATAAGCCTTTTAGGTTCGTGAAACAAGTCTGTTTCATTTTAGACGTCGAAACCATGCCTTTACTACAGGATGGACTAGCCAAAAACACTGCCATAGCAAAACCCCCAGCAAGAAACCACCGACCACATCCAGCGGAGCATGTACGCCCAAGTAGACTCGAGAAATAGCCACAGCCATAATCCACACCGGTACTGTCCAACGCAGCTGTTTTGGTAAATAAGGTAGCAGGACCAGGCTGATTACCGTTGCGACTGCCGTGTGTCCGGACGGAAACCCTAAGCCACTGACAAAACGCTCGCGCGACGTTACATCCACCAGTATCTCATACGGTCGAGGGCGCACAACAATAACTTTTATTATCTCTGAAACCCCATAGGTGACTAAGCCCACAGCCAGGACATAAACCGACAGTCTGGTTTTTCGCCTGACAAATAGTGCTAGCGAAATGATCACGATCATCCACGAACTCCCGAGCATAGTTAATGCCAACATGATTTGTCGCCAGCTATAAGGCAAATTGTAAAACCAGTAAAAGATGCGCACTTCCCAATTCATCATCTGTGCGACATAGGCATATACTGCCAATACCAAAAAACCAAAACTTGTACCAAGAAGTAGTTGCCTACTGACCGTGTGTGTATTCGTCTTCTTTACCATAACCACCGCTTAATATATTCATTATACTCCCTTGAAGCTGGTGTAAACAAAAACCAGCCCTTGATCAATGGGGCTGGTTTTTTTGATTTAACGCATATCTCTACATTACGGGAGCGACTGGCTCGCTGGGAGCTGGCGCGTCAGGTGCGGGAGGGGCAGGTTCGTCTGCCGGAGGCATGGTTGGTGCGGCGGGAGCGACTGGCTCTTGCGGCATTACACCTGGGTCAGATACTGGTGCTGGGTTGTTGTTTTGGTCATCTTGCATGGTATTTCTCCATTTATTTTGTGAACTACAAACTAATAGTAAAGCTTATTAATGACTATTGCAAATTTTAGTTTTGGGGCTTGATTTTACAACTTGGTTTTACAGCTAGCTAGACGTAATAGTCGCTATTTTACCACTGGCACGCCTTTCGCGCTTAGCCATTGACGGCTGTCCGCACCTGAAACGCAGGTAGGGCGCATAAAACAAAAAAGAACCTTTTGAGGGGTTCTTTTTTGCCATAACTTCCACCATTGCTGGCTTGGTTACTAATCACCTCACGATGACTATTACCAATAGTATGCTTGTCTGAAAATTATGTCAACACTTTTTTTATTTATACCACCTAGTGTTTTTTACCTGTGGATAACTTCGGCCTATGCCCGTGGTGTAGTGGGTTGTTAATAGTAGCTCTTTGGAAGTGCGGGCTTTTTAGGCAAGTTTAGGGGGTTTAAAGCCGTTTGCGTTTGCCCTGGTCAAGTTCTTTTTTTCGCAGCCGTAAACTTTTTGGGGTTACTTCTAAAAGTTCATCGTTTTCGACAAAGTCTAAACACTCTTCCAGGCTAAAAATGGTTGGTGGCGTTAGCTGAACCACCCCGTCACTGCTCGAGCTACGCATATTGGTCAGGTGTTTGGCTTTGCAAACATTTATTTCCATGTCTTCTTGGCGACTATTCAGGCCAACGATCTGCCCAGCATAGACTTTTTCTGCCGGTCCAACAAAGGTGGTACCACGCGCCTCGGCGTTTTGCAGGGAATACGGCGTAGTAATACCATCTTCATAGGCAATCAACACACCATTTCTTAACTGTTCCAGACTAGTGCCTAGCGGCTCATAA
>CAYIDS010000116.1:0-2595 GCA_964362185.1 uncultured Saccharimonas sp. (SeqCode) | reverse complement strand
CCTAGAACTACCCAGATAAGGTTTGCAATGAGGTTGTAGCCTATGTTTTTAATTGCTTCTGGCATAACTCCTTACAGTATAACTTTTCTATCCGTTATGACATAATTACGACATGACCTTAGAGGAAGAGCTTAATAGAGTATATTGCCGTGTTTTATACATGCCGACCGTAGATCGATTAATAGTAAATGACAAGATCTGTGAAAAACTAACGAAGGAAGCGGTTAAGCGAGTAAAGAGCTACGGTATAAATTGTATCGAGGAAGAGATTAGTCCGCGTGGAGGTGGATTTGAGACCCTCTGGAACATCGTTAGGGAGCTTTGGGAGATGAAGGACTTTATAGGGATACCGCTCGCAATTTTTAGGACGACCGTAATGTTTGTTAAGTACCCTTTCGAGAGACATTTAACCAATTCAAAACCCACACTAGTGATATTTCTTAAAATTAGGAAAAAATCTTCACAGGACGACTGGCACGCCCCTGTTGAAGATAAGCTCGTGGACCTTAAGTTCTTAGCTCAAGATCTAAGTGATTGGCTTAAAGAGCAGTATCCAATATACACATTTGATCAGCAGTTTGGTCTATCGCTCTACCCTGAAAGTTATAGAGTTAGCGTCTATCAAGTTAGTAACAAAACGAGTGCATATAACAATGGACGCCTGATACGAAGGCTGAGAACACTAAAGCCGCGCAATAATGCCAATATAGATATAAGATTTTCGAAGTTTTTGTTTCTGAAACAGACGGTAAGTCCTGTTACCTGTGATGGTCAGGGATGGATGGGTGAGAATAAATATAATAATTACTTTACTATTTTTTCATCAAGGCTAATTATTCAATACCCCCGCTTAGGACCTTCGAGGCTTCGTGTACTAGCGGGCCGTGTTAAGAATAAACTGAGGAGATTGACCCAGCAATAGTTGAGAAGAAGGATTCGAACATTTTCTAAGAAGTAAATCTGGACTATTTAGAGATGTATTGTCTGCTCAAGAAATAATCAAACAATACTACAGATCAAAAATTAAGTCGTTGCTTATGGCTGGGGGTGCAGGATTCGAAATTTAGGTTGTTAGCTTGTGTCCAATCTTGTTTGCGAGTTCGTGCGTCCACCTATCTAGCCTGTCAAGCTGGTGTCCCATAACCAAATGTTCGTCATCATTAGTTTCCTATCGCTTTGCCAGCGCATTGAGCAGTCCAAGAACTTTATCCATATCCTTTTGATTAGCTTTAGATTCCAGAGAAGCGTCGACTTTGCCAAAACGCTTGGACATATACTTGAATAGTTTCGTAAATTCATCTTCACTCATATCGTGTACATTATACCATTGTCTAATAAGAGGTTTGGCTGGCTGGGGTGCAGGATTCGGTCACATTCCGGGTAAAAAGAAGACGTGTAAAAAGAAGACGTACTTCTTCAGGTGTTAATTTATGCAAAGTCGTGGCTGGTGGTGCAGGACTAGAACCAAAATACTATCTAGGTTAGAATTAACGTATGGCTATTCTGGAGGCAACCAGCACTGTAAATGCTACGCAGTTTGGACGAGAGCATTTTTCTATTCATGAGGCGGACGTAGGTCAAGTTTACGAGGGCAATGTAAGAAAATTTAGCACAACCTTTGTAACTGGCCCTGACGACATTTTGCATCTAACAGCTGGTGTTGAGCTGCCATTAAACGAAGAAGATATTAATCAGTCAAGTCAGTTAATTCCAGCGAGACTTAATGTTCGATATGGGTTAAGACCATCCATTGGACTACTAATGGAGCGAACAGATCTTTTGTGGACACCAGAACCGCAGACAATCTTGCGACCAGAAGCATTGTTTGACGTTGATAATACAGTTTTACAGACACCTTCAGACTCCGATTTAGAGCTAGCCTATGACTTGGCGGATATTGCTCAAACCGATGATACGACAGCTTACATGTCCTGGTTCCGACGTTTGGCAGAACAGATCGACAAAAGAATCCCTCAGGGTGCACCTGTGGAAGTCTTTTTAGACAGCATCGCTATAGCTGGCGTAGGCTTAGCAATTAAAAATGATGATCGACGGCCGCTGATAGCAGCCATGCAGGGCCTTTTAGGGGCAACAATTGGCAATACCTTGGGCTCTGTCGTTGGGCATCGTATGGCGTCTCATCATTCTGTCGAATTTACTCCCGAAACAATGCTTGCTTTGCGGGTTGCAAATGCACTAATTAGCGGCTCGATTCCCGATCAATTTAGTGCAATGCACGATGTTCATCACGCCTATGCCGACACTCCCCAAGATCCTCACTCGCCTCTATATAAAGGTAGATGGAAGGTGTTTTTCGGTATTCGCAATATTCTTCAAGAATTTGTCGAGTCCAACTCGGAACTTGTTGAGCAGCAGCAAGCTGATCCGGCCAGAAAACGTTTGCTGTTTGAAAACTCAGTTGTCACAGCCTTAGGGGTAGCCGGTACACATTGGCTGCTGGGCGAAGCATTGCACCAACCAGCTAAATATCGAGCGTATGCTGCGGCTATTCACATTGCTGGCTTATATGTTATTCGGGGTACTTTTACTGGTGATGCACACCCTGACGGTGCTCCACGTGATTTTGATTTTAAC
>CAYIDS010000115.1:0-2638 GCA_964362185.1 uncultured Saccharimonas sp. (SeqCode) | reverse complement strand
TGGATCAGCAAAGTAACGGTATGGATCAGCCAAGTAGCGTTGTAAATCCACCAAACAGTGCCAGTGACCCACAGCCAATAATGGGTGGGGGAGAAAGTACGGTGCACTCATTTAACCAAAATGGTATGGTGGGAGCAGATTTTTCCAACTCGGCAACCATGGATATGCCTAAAGCCATGCCGGCCAGCAATGGCCCGATAGGTGGCCTAAAGCAATTTATTAGTAAAACCAGAGCTTACATTCCAGAATATGCAGTTTTGTTGTTGGTAACCGGGTCATTACTGTGTATTATTAGTGCTCTATTTTGGGGTACAATCGATTACATTGGCAATCCCAAGCCAGGCGGTATTTGGGGTGGAGGCTGGCAGTATACTTACTCGCTTGGTCTGTTAGCATCGGCGATTGGTTTGATACCGATTGCTCTTTTGCTAACGCACCGAACAAAGGGCACGGAGCAAGAAGTCACAGACATGCGACAATCCTCTTGGCGTCGAGGGCTTTTAGGTGTTTTTCTGGTAATTTTCGGCCTTTCAACAGTTGGTTACATGATTGCTTTCGTGTATCAGGTGGTTAGCCAAATATCGGCTGCCGGTTTGATAGCCCAGCAAGGAGGTATATGGAAAAACTATGTCAAGATCGGCTTCAGCGTATTATTATTTGGCGTAACAGCACTTATTTACGCGAGGGATTATAGACAAAATAGCAATGAAAATACGGGTTCGGTGATTGTTTGGGCAATGTTGCATCGCTATGGTTTAGCTGTCTTGGCGATTTTACTAGCTATATTATTTTCGTCAACTTCACTCGCTTTCCAACGCGGTACATATATTGACGACTTAATTAGTAAGGACATAAACTCAATAAAAAGCAAAATAAGTAGTTATGAGTCAAGTAAGCGAAAAGCTCCAGAGAGTCTGGGTGATCTGAGCCTTGATGACGATATTAAAC
Organism: uncultured Saccharimonas sp. (SeqCode); assembly: GCA_964362185.1. GTDB lineage: Bacteria > Patescibacteriota > Saccharimonadia > Saccharimonadales > OMJO01 > CAYIDS01. The sequence goes on along the minus strand of CAYIDS010000115.1, from coordinate 1,690 downwards.
CGCGGCTAAAAAAATACAACTATGTTTATGAAAAATCATCTAGTGGTAAATATAAATTGTGCGCTGACTTTAGGACCGACACTACTAAGAAAGACGAAACCAATAAAACGAGCCTCGAAAACGCGCTAAGCAAATCTGGGGCAGACTACGACGATTACGCTAGCAGTTACGTGAACACTAACATCCACGGCAAAGGCAAGCACTGTTTTGACTACACCACATCAAAAAGCTCTAGTGGTTACGAAAGTCTGTACAACGAAAATTTAGATGAAACTCTGGGCTCCTCGACAAGTTTTACCGCCATTCAATCTAAAGCCAAAGACACCGAACGCCAAACTGATATCAAGACTTTACATGGACAAATAGAAGCCTACTACGCGCAATACGGCAAGTACCCCACACTTGCGAACTTAAACGATTCTGTGTGGCTAACAACAAATATGAAGGGTCTAGATTCTGAAGCGCTGATAGATCCAGCTGGCGCTGATTCGAAATTGTACGATTCTCCTCGTCTGGATGCATACAGTTACGAAACCAAACCAGCGAACTGCGACAACATCAGTAAAGATTGCACTTCGTACACCCTATCCGCTACGCTCGAAAACGACGAAATTTACTCGAAAACCGCTCTAAATTAAAAAAACTACTGCCGATGGGTTATCAGTTCACCGACTTGTCGAGCGGCGATTTGACCAAGGTGGGATGCGGTTTGGATTGTCACAATGCCTTGTTCGGCAACGCTTGAAGCGACATGTCCAACGCCAGTTTCAGCTAACTGTCGCCAAGCGAATTGCCACAAAGTGCGGCCCTCGTGGCTTGCTATCTGCCCTAGTCTAAGCGCCATAGGAGGCAGTGCACCGAGATGTCTGTCGATCATTGCCGGTGCGTCTGGAGTGAGTCCTGAAGCGATTTCTGGCGTAGTCATAATGCTTATGTATCATTTATATACTGCGCCCCGATGATCATTTTGTAAAGACTTGGCCAATGGTCTCTGTTATACTGTTTTGAAATGGCGAAGTTAACACGTGAAGATGTCTTGAACTTGGCGCAGCTTTCTCGGCTGCATCTGACTGATGACGAAGTGGCTCGTTTTCACAAGGAGATCGAGGCTATCTTGGGTTATGTAGAGCAGTTGCAATCAGTTGATCTGGGTGACTTGGAACCGACTAGCCAGGTAACCGGGCTAACCAACGTAACGCGTCCAGATAAAATCAAAGATTACGGCTCAACAACGCCCGATTTACTGAAAAATGCCCCAGCCACCGAAGCTGGCCAAATAAAAGTGAAGCGAGTACTGGCGTGAGTTCCTGGGCGGCCATTGCCGATATAGCCAAAGATGTGCAGGCTGGCAAAGTAAAAGCCTTGGATTTAGTTGAACGAGCCAAAAAAACAATTGATGAAAAAAAAGCCTACAATGCCGTCATCTCCACTACTTACGACCGAGCGACTCTGCGAGCTAAACAAATCGACGCCAAAGTTTCTAAAGGTCAGAAGGTTGGTCGCTTGGCCGGCGTACCGTTCATCGCGAAAGACAATTTCTTAACTTTTGGCGGCGAAACAACGGCCGCCAGTAATATCTTGAAAGGTTTTGAAGCACCATACCAGGCGACTGCCATTGAACGGTTGGAAGCGGAAGGTGCCATTTGCGTAGCTAAAGCAAATTTAGACGCTTTCGCGCACGGTGCCAGTA
>CAYIDS010000114.1:0-2659 GCA_964362185.1 uncultured Saccharimonas sp. (SeqCode) | reverse complement strand
TCATAAATTAGATACTTCATTGATCAAAACAGGTTCATTGGTTGGCAAAGCTGCATTAACTATTTGCCTGGCGGCAGAAGGTTACCCGAATTCACCTGTAAAAGGGGCAGTCATTGAGGGTTTGGGAGGCTCCTATCAGGATGTAATCATACATCATGGGGGTACTAAAATGCATCGCGACTCAGTGATTGTTGACGGAGGACGAGTGTTATATGTAACTGGGTTTGGTAAGTCGGTTGACGAGGCGGCGGCGCGGGCTGACGCGGCAATTGGCCCAGAGGCTGTTCATTTTGACAATATGCAGTACCGTACAGATATCGGTAAGCAAGCCAGAAAGGCACAGAATTAGGTATGAGCGAGCTTCACGTACCTAAAATTGCTATTTTGGCCTCAGGCAGTGGCACAACTGCAGATGCACTGGCGCACGACATCCATAATGGGAAAGTCTCGGCAGAGATTGGTTTAGTGATCGCCAGCAAGCATGACGCGGGTATATTAGATAAAGCTAAAAAATGGAACGAAGAATTTGGCTTTGACGTGCGAACCAAAGTCATAAATCAGTACACTCACCCAGGTTTTCCACAAGAACGCGGCCAGACCCTACAAGAGGCCGAGGTAATTTGTGATCTTGTTGAGTCAGGCCGGTTTAGTTTGGTGGCGTTACTTGGTTATATGAGGCAAGTAAACGGTGTTCTGGTAGACGAGTATGGCTATCTACCAGGTACCTATATTTCCCCGTACCAGGCCCGAATGATAAATACACATCCCGGAGAGTTACCATTGACTGAAGATACTTACGGTATGGCAACTTCTGCCGTGACCCTAGATGCGTATAATCAAGGTTTAGTAACCAAGGGTAAGCACACCGTTCACGTTGTGTCGCCAGGCATGGATAAGGGACCGGTAATAGCGGAGCATGATGTCCAAATAAAATCCGATGATACAGCAGAAAGCCTTAACGAACGAACCCAGTGGATAGAAAAAGCCACCATTGGCTACGCTACAGATATGTTCCTGCGAGATCAACGTGCGTGGCACGAAACAATGCAGCTGTAATGCTGAAGCACCATAGGTCACATTAGCCTAGTAATAAGTATATTCTTATGCTATAATTACAGGGAAGGGAGCACCTGAGGGTGCTTTATTTAATAACATGGCTACTCAAGACCCGACCAAAATTCGCAACATCGCCATTATCGCGCATGTTGACCACGGCAAGACTACCTTAGTTGATGGTCTGTTAAAGCAGTCCCAGACTTTCCGCGACAACCAGGCCGAGATGAGCCAAGACCTCATCATGGACAGTGGCGATCAAGAGCGGGAGCGTGGTATTACGATTACCGCCAAGGTTACGGCCGTTCAGCATGGTGATTACCGAATAAATATTATCGATACGCCCGGGCACGCCGATTTTAGCGGTGAAGTAGAACGCACGCTGAACATGGCTGACGGCTGTCTGCTGATTGTTGATGCCCAGGAAGGGCCGATGCCGCAAACCAAGTTTGTGTTGGGCAAAGCTCTTGCGGCAGAGCTAAAACCGATAGTCATTATCAATAAAATTGACAAACAAGGTTCTCGGCTCGGCGAAGTCGAAGACGAACTGGCGGATTTATTCTTAGAGCTAGCGGTTCACGAAGATCAGTTGCATTACCCAGTTTATTATGCTCATGGTCGTAGTGGCAAAGCTTGGAAAACTCCACCCACTAGCCCGGATACGGACGGCGACTTGGAAACAATTTTTGAGGCGATTATTGAACATATACCAGCCCCAAAAATTGAAACAGACAAGCCATTTCAAATGCTTGTAACCGCCCTTGCCTGGGATAGCTTCAAGGGTAAATATACCATCGGGCGGATTAGTCGTGGCAAGGTAGCTACCGGCGATCAAGTCACCATTTGCAAAAAAGATGGCACGAAGGTAAAAGGCAAGATAGACAATGTCTATATGAGCCACGGTGTCAGCCGCTTTGAAGTGCCGGGTGGCGTGGCTGGCGACATTGTGCAATTAACTGGAATTGCCGATGTACAGATTGGCGAAACTGTTGCGGACTTTGACCAGCCCGAAGCATTGCCGGTACTAGAAATAGAAGCCCCCACCCTCAAGATTTACCTTGGTCCCAACACCAGTCCGGTCAAGGGTCAGGAGGGTGAATTTACGACTAGTCGCCAGATTGGCGAGCGTTTAGGCAAAGAGCTAGAGACTAATGTGGGACTGCGGGTTGCGGAAGAAGGCATTGGCTTTTTGGTGTCTGGCCGTGGCGAGTTGCACCTGAGCGTGCTGATAGAAACTATCCGCCGCGAGGGTTACGAGTTTGAAGTTGGTCGCCCACAGGTGGTTACAAAAGAAGAAGATGGGGTGGTGATGGAGCCTATCGAGGAGCTACTGGTTGAAGTGCCAGCCGAACATGTTGGCACGGTGCAGATGGAACTTGGCAAAAGGCGGGCGACTTTGCTGGAACAGTTTGCTAGTCCCAAAGGCGTGACCAAGCTGGTTTATAAGTTGCCGACTAGGGCGCTACTTGGTTTACGAAACATACTGATGACCAACACAAAAGGCACTATTATTATGAACAGCCTGACGATTGGTTATGAGCCGCTAGGCACAAGTCTGGAACAGTTAAGAAATGGTGTGTTGATTGCCTATGAAGATGGTATTACT
>CAYIDS010000113.1:0-2666 GCA_964362185.1 uncultured Saccharimonas sp. (SeqCode) | reverse complement strand
TGAATATTTGGTAGCCCGTGATAAGTGGGAAGCACCGCATTTAATGGAGCACGTACTGCTTGGCGCCAATCAGCTCATACCAAAAGCTCGTGCCTTTCAAGCCGAGTTTGAAAAAAATGGTGCTTATTGCAATGCCAGCACTGGCAGTTATGACATAATCTACGAAGCGGAATGCGCCGATTTTGAGTGGGACAGGATAGCGGATTTATTACTAACTGCCATCACAAAACCACTGTTTCTGGAAGAAGAGTTTGCGGCCGAGTTTGGGAATGTCCGCGAGGAGCTGACCGCGCGGTCAAACAACCATTTTCGACATCTGAGTTTAGCGCTACGTGAACAATACGGTTTTAAAGTTGTGACCGATCAAGAGCGATTAAAACTCATGGACAATGTGACTTTATCAGATATAAAGCGTCACTACGAAGCTACTCACACGACTAATAATCTTCGCTTCGTGGTTGCTGGTCAGTTACCGATCCGCCGTCGGATTTTGATAGAGCAAATGTTGGCAAACATTAAATTGCCAGCTGGAAAAGAACGATTAGCACTACCCAACGAAAAGCCACGACCACTCAAAAAACCACTTCATATTCGCAATAACAGCGTAAAAAATCTGTACTTTTACATGGACACATTTTTACGGCGTCGCTTAAAAGAGTCAGAGTATGACGCTCTCAATCTTATCAATACCATGCTAACGGAAACGCTATATTCTCGAATTTTAGGCACGGCCCGCGAACATGGTTTGGTCTATAGTATGAGTTCTGGGGTAGGACAAACCAAAGATAGTACCAACTGGTGGTTTGGAGCGCAAATAATGCCCAAAAACGCCGAAGCACTTTTTGAGATTGTTAGGCGCGAATTGAGCGCGGTTTTTTCGGGCGAAATATTAGAGTCCGACATTGCTAGCGCTAAGCAATATGCCCTCGGTCGATATCAGCGTAGCGGACAGACCGTTGGCGGCACCGCGGCTGGATATAGTGGCTGGTACTTTTTTGACGGTAGCATCGATGATTATTATAGGATCCCCGAGCGCATCGATGCCATTACAAAAGAAGCCGTTGTAAGGGTGGCACGGGCTATGTTTGTCGATAAGACATGGGGACTTGGTGTGCTGGGTAATTGTGACGAGTCTTTTGCCGAGGCCTTACGAAAACAAATATCTCCACTCTGGCAATGACACGCCCTCGGTCAAAGGTGACCGCAAATCCAAAAACGCGTGTTTATAGGACTTTCGCACCTTCGCCCGTCAACAGACTTCATCTATCTAACTACAAACTGTCTATCTTCTCAAAGAGCTAAGTCACATCTATCCGTTAGCTAAAAACTCTAGGTCTACTACTTTTAATCTGTTTTTTGTTTTTAGATTAGTACCTATGGGTACAACCATAAAAACCAAGAAAACAGATTAAAAATCATAGTAGCTGCTAGAGTTTCGCTTTTAACGGATAGATGTAATTTAGCTCTAAGGTGTACCTATGGGTACACCTCAAGAACCTAAACAGTTTTCGCTATAGCTAGATGTACCCTGTTATCCGCGCGAAAGTACGAAAGTCCTATTTATTCGTGTCGCAGTGCTTCAATCGGGTCTTTGTGGGCCGCTTTTAGAGCCGGCGCAATCCCAAAGAAGATGCCAACTACTAGCGCCACCAGCATGGCAATAGCCATAACTTGCCAACTAATAGCGGGCTTTATATCGGTAAATATTCGCACGAAATAACCTACTAACAACGAAAGGATAAGTCCAACAAAACCGCCCGTAAGACTCAGTACAGCCGACTCGGTCACGAATTGATTCAAGAGTTGGCGATTGGTAGCACCGACGGCTTTGCGCACTCCTATCTCGCCAGTCCTTTCTATGACCGACACAAGCATAATATTCATAATACCAATCCCGCCTACGACTAGTGAAATAGCTGCCACCCCCGCGATCAGACCAGTCAGTAGGTTCAAGATAGCATTGGCGGCCGCCAGATTTTCTTCTTGCTTAACAACACTAAAGTCTTCCTGATTACCATGCTCAATCAACAAATTGGCTTTTATATTTCTGGCTACGGTCTCGGTTTGGGCGGGCTGGTTTGGTTTGACGAGTATCTGAAAGATCTGCAACTGACCATCATTAATCTGTTTGGCGGCATTTAAAGGTATAAAAATAGCCTTGTTATAGTCGGGGCCAGGACTTAAGGGGCTACTTTCAAACTGTTCAAAAATACCACTAACAATAAATCGCTCGCCACGTAAGTATAGACTTTTACCAATCGGAACATTCTCGCCAAACAAATCTTCGGCCACTCGCTGACCAATAACGGCAATGCGTTTATTTAGCTCATCAACGCCAAAATACTCGCCAAATCTGACCTTTTGGTTCAATAAATCAGGCACCCCGGCAGTTGTACCAACGACAAAGCCACCCGGTAGTTCACGGGTATCCGTTTTGGGCAGGGCATTTACCACACTAAAGGGAACGGCCTGTTCTACCCCTACCGACGCTTTGACAGTGGCGTAATCTTTTTCACCTAAAACAGCCGTACCTGAACCGGTACCATTGTTGATATCCTTGATGAACCCCGCTCCGGAAGTTGGCTTAGTCCTACCTGCCCGCACCGTAATCATATCGCTACCCAGATGTCTTATCTGACCTTCAACCTGACGACGCACGCCTTCAC
>CAYIDS010000112.1:0-2686 GCA_964362185.1 uncultured Saccharimonas sp. (SeqCode) | reverse complement strand
GGAATCTTTACAGTTTGGATTTTATGTCGGAAATTATATCGCGCAGTTCGGCGGCTTTTTCGAATTGCAGGTTGGCGGCGGCCAACTCCATTTGGCCAGTTAGGTCTTTTATCAGGTGTTTGTATTCGTCTTTTGGTATCTTCTTAAGATTGATCCGCCGGCTGGCGGATAGCTTTTGGTCCTCGGGCAGGTCTGCCCGCATGCCTTTGGCGATTGTTTTTTGGATGCCTTTTGGGGTAATGTGGTGAGTTTTATTATATTGCTGTTGGATATTACGCCTACGATTAGTCTCGTCAATGGTGCGCCGCATACTGCCGGTTACATGGTCGGCATACATGATGACTCTCCCCTCAATATGCCGAGCCGCCCTCCCAACCGTCTGGATCAGGGCTTGCTGGCTACGCAAAAAGCCTTCTTTGTCAGCATCCAAAATTGCCACTAGGCTAACTTCTGGCAAATCCAGCCCTTCACGCAATAAATTGATGCCAACTACCACGTCGTACACCCCAAGCCGCAAGTCACGCAAAATATCGGTTCTGTCTAGCGTGTCAACATCGCTGTGCAGGTAGGTAACTTTTATGTCTAACTCCTTGAGATAGTCCGTTAAATCCTCGCTCATACGCTTGGTTAATGTGGTCACCAAAACCCGTTGCCGTTTGGCAACCGTGGCTCGAATCTCGGCAATCAAATCATCGACTTGCCCGTCAACCGGCCGTACCTCGATTGGCGGATCAATCAGACCAGTCGGGCGAATAACTTGTTGGGTAGGTTCGGGGCTACGACTGAGTTCGTAGTCGGCTGGCGTAGCACTGACGTAAACGACTTGATTTATATGCTTCTGAAACTCTGTAAAAGTCAGAGGTCTATTATCTAATGCACTGGGCAAGCGAAAACCATGTTCTACCAAAACCTCTTTGCGAGCGCGGTCGCCGTTGTACATGCCACGTACCTGCGGAATTGTCATGTGCGACTCGTCAATAAACATCAGATAATCATCTGGAAAGTAGTCAAGTAGAGTAGCCGGTTGCTCGCCTGCCTCACGATTGGTCAAATAACGGCTGTAGTTTTCGATCCCCTTCACAAAACCGGTTTCTTCCATCATCTCCAAATCAAATCTAGTTCGCTGCAAAATCCTTTGGGCTTCGATAAGTTTATCGTGGTCTTTGAAAAACTTTGCCCGCACGTCAAGTTCGGTTTGTATTTTGCCCAGTGCCTGCTTCAACTTATCACCCGGTGTGACATAGTGACTGCTCGGGAAAACTTTTAACTCATTTAGGTCAGCCAAAATCTCCCCTGTTAAGGGGTCTAATTTAGTAATTCGTTCAATTTCATCGCCAAAAAAGTCAAGTCGATAAGCCACTTCTTCGCCAGCTGGGAAGATATCTACCACATCCCCCCGCACCCTAAACACGCCACGGTGAAAATCAATGTCATTACGATCATACTGTATATCGGTTAGCTGGCGCAGTAGTTTGTCACGAACCCGCCGCTCACCTTTTTTGACACTCAAAGCTAGGTTGCCATAGTCCTCTACCGAGCCAATCCCGTAAATACAGCTAACACTAGCTACGATAATCACGTCACGTCTGGTCAACAACGCGTCGGTAGCGGCGTGACGCAAGCGATCAATTTCTTCGTTTATCTGACTGTCTTTTTCTATAAAGGTGTCACTGCGGGCAATGTAGGCCTCTGGCTGATAATAGTCAAAATAACTGACAAAATAGTGCACCGCATTAGACGGGAAAAAGTGCTTGAATTCACTATATAACTGAGCCGCTAGCGTCTTGTTGTGGCTCAACACCAACGTTGGTCGCTGGGTGTTTTGAATCAAATTGGCCATGGTAAAGGTCTTGCCAGAACCCGTCACCCCCAGTAGTGTCTGCTGTTTGACACCACTCAACAAGCCACCACTTAGCTGAGCAATGGCAGACGGCTGATCACCAGTGGGCTTGAACTTAGCCTCGAGCTTGAATTTGGGACTCACCCCAGTATTGTACCTTGGATTAGCAAAAATTATCCTTGATGAGTGGTTTTGTGTTCCAGATACCATTGAGCCTTGAGGGCCCGCGTGTTAATGTCTTTGTACTCACTATCGAGGACTTTTATCAGTTTACGCACAAGCCGCTCGGGATTATCGTCCATGATAACAATGTCCTTATTGATAGCTTCGAGTTTCTCCATCAGATCTGGTATAAGATCGGCCGCTCCGCCACTGCCCAGCAAAACACCAACTGGAGTGCGTGACTCAAGCGCGATGGTAAATTCGTTCAACGTGCCAAATCTACCGCCCAACGATATCATGGCGTCACTTGATAGAACTAGATGGACATCACGACCAATATAGTGAGCACCGGTAAAATTGATAAAATCAAACATGCCTATGGGGAGACGATATTTCAAAACGTGTTCTCGTAGGCTGGCCGCCGGCGAAAAACCGATGCTCATTCCACCAGCTTGCTTGGCGGCAAGCGCCGCGTAAAAAGGCAGCCCAACTGTTGCTCCCGTTACTGTTACGTGCCCTAATTTGGCAATCTCACGACCGATCCTCTCAGCAAAATCGTGGCCAGCCTCGACGGTTTTGCCACCGGCAGCTCCAGATACACAGATAGCATAATTCATCGGACGTGCCTGGCTACTCTTAGCAGGTCTGTCGCTACCATATCGGTATCAAGTTGGCGCGATACTT
>CAYIDS010000111.1:0-2688 GCA_964362185.1 uncultured Saccharimonas sp. (SeqCode) | reverse complement strand
GGAGTTAATACATTTGGTTCCGAATGATTGGGCCCATTTTTAATTGCCTCAACAGTCCATACTGTCATTGGTCAGCGGCTTGTCCGTCGGTTGTCGGCCGAAACTACCGAGTATCAGTCTGACAGAACAGAAGTAGAGGCCATTCATCACACCCTAGACCGTTGGTTGCCCTTGGCAGAAGAAGACAGAAAAGCCGCCGTAGCCGATTTAGGCTACGATAACTTGCCACTTAAGGGTCAAAATGCTTATACTTTACACAAGGGCGTAGACAGTGCGGATAGCCCGGGTGGGTACAAAGGCAGAATGGGTCTGTACGAAGTCTTTTCCGTAACCGAAAAAATTCAAGACCTTATTATGAAGCGAGCCACCAGTACTGACATCCAAAAAGCCGCGCAAGACGAACAGGGCATGATTGCCATGCGTGAGGACGGTTATTTGAAGGCCTTGGCTGGCAAAACCACCATCCAAGAAGTTAATCGAGTAGCGGCGGATGATAATGAATAAGGGGGGATAGGTGAGTCAAAATCTAAAAGTCGAGATCTTACTGGAAGAAGTTGTCAAAAAGAAAGCGTCTGACCTGCATTTGCAAGTTGGACTGCCACCGATGCTAAGAGTAGACGGAGCGCTTGTGCCGATTGGTGGCGTAGACCTTTTAGACGAGGAAGCGGTTGAGCTACTAATATTTTCAATATTAGACGAAGACCAGAAGCAGATTTTGCTAAAAGACAAAGAATTTGACTTTAGTTTTGCCTTTGGTGACCTTGGTCGCTTTCGTGTTAATGCTTTTCATGAACGTGGCAATTTAGCCGCGGCACTACGTCTAATTCCCAACGAGATTAATACCATTGAGCAACTTGGTTTACCGCCTATTGTCAACAAATTTGCTGAGTACCCCAGGGGACTGGTGCTGATAACGGGTCCAACTGGTTCTGGTAAGTCCACAACCCTGGCCTCTATTATCAACAAGATCAATCATGACCGTGCTTCGCACATCGTGACCATTGAGGATCCGATTGAATTTACCCATCGTTCTAAAAAATCAGTCATTGTTCAGCGAGAAGTGCATTATGACACCTATTCGTTCAGTGCCGCTTTGCGTAGTAGCCTTCGTCAAGACCCAGACGTTGTCTTGATAGGTGAAATGCGCGACCTTGAAACCATTGCCGCCGCGATTACCATTGCCGAAACAGGGCATTTAGTTTTTGCTACCTTGCACACTAACAGTGCCAGCCAAAGTATCGACCGTATGATTGATGTCTTTCCGCCGCACCAGCAACCGCAAATACGGGCTCAGCTGTCTAGTATTTTGATGGCGATTTGTTCCCAGCGTTTGATACCTTCTATTGGTGGCGGTCGAGTCGCGGCGGCCGAGATTTTGATTGTGACACCGGCCGTGCGCAACATCATCCGCGAAGGCAAGAGCCATCAGCTGGAGGCAGTCATTCAGACTGGTGCCGAGTTTGGCATGCAGTCTATGGACAAAACGCTGGTATCGCTTATTCATGGCGGCACCATCAGCTACGAAGAAGCGCGCAACTATGCGGTAGATATTGACGAACTAGACAGGCTTATGAGGGGTTAGATGCTGACATATACATTTACGGCTAGGGATCCCAAAACTGGGCAAAAAGTTAAGTCTACAGTTCAGGCCGATAGCGAAAAGGCCGCCACTAAACTCATCACCGACAAAGGTCTAGCTCCCATTGATATACGTCTGCAACAAGATTCAACCAAAGGTTTTGGCAGGCTAACCAAGCGTATTAAGGCCAGAGATCGGATTTTGTTTGCCCGCCAATTGTCTACGCTCATAAATGCTGGTCTGCCGCTTGTCCAGAGTCTCAGAAGTGTTTTGGGTCAAACCTCCGGTGACGGACTAAAAATTGTTATTCAGGACATCATCACAGCCGTAGAGGGAGGTTCCTCCTTTTCGGTGGCGTTAGCCAAACACCCCCGTGTATTTGGTGAAATATTCGTTAGTCTGGTAGCCGCCGGTGAAGTATCCGGTACGCTTGACAAAGCGCTGGAACGGATTGCCAATCAGCAAGAAAAAGACGCCGAAATCCTCAGCAAAGTACGCGGCGCTATGGTTTATCCACTGGTCGTGCTGTTTGTCATGCTGATGGTGGTTGGGTTTATGGTCGTAAAGGTCTTGCCGCAGGTAGAGATACTGTACAAGGGTCTTCCCGGGGCAAAATTGCCGTTAATAACTGTGGTGCTGTTAGGCGTATCACACTTTGCTACCAAATTTTGGTGGGTTGTATTAATCGTTGGTGGGTTACTGAGCTTTGTTGGCACGCGCTGGATTCGTACCCTAGGCGGTAGGAGTGCTATTGATAAACTCAAGATGAAAGCCTGGCCCGTTGGACCTTTATTTATGAAGCTTTATATGGCTCGCTTTGCCAGAACTGGCACTACCCTAATAGCCAGCGGCGTGCCCCTCTTGCAAACTTTAGAAGTTGTCGCTCGGGCGGTGAATAACGTCCACGTATCGGCGTCACTCAGAAGAGCCGCCGAAAAAGTCAAAGGCGGTAAAGCCTTATCAGAATCGCTGGCCGGCGACCCAAATTTTTTAGAACTGGTGCCAAATATGATTAGTATTGGCGAACAATCGGGTTCGCTAGAGGCTATGTTAGAAAAAATAGCTTCCTATTACGAGAAAGAAGTAGACGAGCAAATCAAAACCGTGTC
>CAYIDS010000110.1:0-2689 GCA_964362185.1 uncultured Saccharimonas sp. (SeqCode) | reverse complement strand
GGGAACCGTTGAAGCCGACCCACTAAATGGCAAAATCTCTGACGAATCACCCATTGGTAAGGCACTACTAGGCAAAAAATTTGGTGAGGCCCTAGAGATCAAAACACCGACCGAGACAGCCATCTACAAAATAGTTGAAATCTGCTAAGAATAGGTAATAGGTGGGAGGTTCGAGGTTAGAGATGGCTTCGTCAAATGAACGAAGCTCAATTCTTACTAGAACCTATTAGCTAAAACCTGTAACCTATAGCCATGCAGTGGTTAAATACGATTGTTGATGAGCTCATAAAGCGTCAGCCTACGGGGGAGATATTAATTGAGTCTGGGGCTTCACCATCAGGTACATATCATCTAGGTCACATGCGTGAACTTGTGATCAGCGATGCAATCTTGCTTGAAATACTACGCAGGAGCCGCAAGGCGCGCCATGTACAGTTTGTTGATGATCTAGATGCGCTACGAAAAATACCGGTAAATGTTTCAGCGGATTACGAAAAATATTTAGGCACCCCACTTTGTGATGTTCCGGCACCAGATGGTAGTAAACGGTCATATGCCAGTTTTTTCCTTCAAGGTTTAATTGATGCCTGTGCTGAACTTGGCATAGATGTAGAATTCGTACTCTCTCATGAAAAATATCGTTCCGGCTATTTTGTCCCGGCGATTGAAAAGGCCTTAGATCATATTGACAAGGCACGCAGCGCACTTGAAACGGTGTCTGGTAGGACACTAGATGAACATTGGACGCCGATTCAAGTAATGGAAAGTGGTCGTCTTAAGAATAGAAAATATCTGGGAATTAATAAAACCGAGAAAACCGTTGATTATCAAGATACGGAAGGTAACAAGCAGACAGTTAGTTATGAGGCTGGAGAGGTAAAGCTGGACTGGCGTCTGGACTGGCCAGCACGTTGGTGGCAGATGAAAGTTGTCTGTGAGCCATTTGGTAGAGATCATGCCACAAAGGGCGGATCTTATGACACGGGTGTACAACTCATGAAAGATGTTTTTAACGCAGAAGCTCCTATGCCTGTGCCGTACGACTTTATTAACATGGCAGGTGATACTAAGAAAATGAGTGCCAGCAAGGGCACTGGCTTGGATGCGTTGGAAGCTTCCAGTATCATGCCACCAGAGGTAATGAGGTTTTTTATTCTCCGCGCCGCGCCAAGCAAAAGATTATATTTTGATCCAGTTGACGGTGTTACTCAGCTAATGGATGAGTATGCCGCGCTTTGTGCCAAGACCGACAAGACCGAATCGGAAGAGCAGCTAATTTACGTTTGTACGCATGGGCAGAAGCAGCAGACAGTCAGCCGAGTGCCGTTTTCGCACCTTGTCGCCAGTTATCAGGCCTCACTAAGAGATGTCGATAAGACTTTAGATGTGATTAAGCGAACTGAGCATAGCAAAACGGCTGAGCAAGATGCAGGAGTTATCAGAAACGAGCTAAAATTTATAGATGTTTGGTTGGAAAAGCGAGCGCCAGAAAACATGAAATTTTCTCTGCTTGATAAGATTGATAGTTCAGCATTTACTGATAATGAAAAATCGTTTCTAAAGTTACTTGGTGAAAAAATTGCTCAAGCTCCAGCAGATGCGGATGGTGAATGGTTCCACCAAGCAATCTATGAACTAAAAAATGATTCAAATTTGGACCCGAAAGTGATGTTTGGCACACTGTACCGTGTTTTGATTGGCAAAACATCTGGCCCGCGGGCCGGCTGGTTTTTAAGCATCCTGCCGCGCGATTGGCTAGTCAAACGGCTAAAATTGTTGGCATGAAATATGGGCAGGGAAGCTTTGATTCGGCGAGCTCAGAGGTTAAAAAGTCTTCGCAGGGTTCGAGGCTAGAAAAAGCACTTTTCGCGGCCGGGTGTTTCTGGGGTGTGCAGTACTATTTTGATGAAGTACCAGGGGTTATAAAAACAACTGTTGGTTACAGTGGTGGCCACACCGTCAATCCGACTTATGAGCAGGTTTGTAGTCACATTACAGGTCACGCCGAGGTAGTTTTGATTGAATTTAACCCAAGCGTAGTTAGTTACGAATCATTACTCAAGCATTTTTTTCGTATGCATAATCCTACCACGTTAAATCAAGACGGACTGAATTTTGGTGACAATTACCGCTCGGCAATTTTTTATTTTAGCCCCGATCAAAAGATTAGTGCCCAAAAAATTCTGACAATTAGCCAAAAAAACTTTCGAGATCCAATTGTGACTAATATTTCTCCCGCGACCGTGTTATACCCCGCGGAAGCGTATCATCAGAAATTCACCGCGCGCACTGGGACTGGTATGTGCCACATCCCGTATCAGCCCATAAAATAAACTTCTTGGTCACCTGTAGTTCATGATATTATGATGCCATGAGCAAAGTGGATTATGCGCGCCAGCTTCAGCGTTTGTATAAATGGAGTGTAGCTATATACATAGTATGCGCGGTGGCGGCTGTTGGATTGATGAACAACATGGCGTACCAGTTGACTCTGGGGCATCTGGCAAAGGACGAATTGGTTTCGACAAAAAGCGCGGTTTTAGTCCCTGGTGCTCACGCTGTATATGACTTGCAAATGCGATGGGCAGTAGCAGTTATTATGTTGTTATCCGTTGTCTTGCCATTACTTTACGTCACAAGGTGGCAAAAAAAATGGCAAAAAGCCGTGAAAAAGCGACTATTGGGCTGG
>CAYIDS010000109.1:0-2693 GCA_964362185.1 uncultured Saccharimonas sp. (SeqCode) | reverse complement strand
TTTATTGCCGATACCACTAAAACCTGTGATTCTAGGTGTGTTATTTTTTAATCCCTTGAAAGCGTTAAATTTATCGGGATTGTCTACTTGGCACTCAAACACGGACCCGTCATCATGCTTGACGTTAAATGTGTCAGTACCAGTGCGTTCCCAACCCGTTGCTTCGGTCTCACCTTTTTTATTCATTTCCTAAGTCTCCTGGAGCAATGATTTGCTCACCGTATCTTAAATCACAGCGACAACGAGTAAGGCATTCATTTGTGCGATATTCAGCTCGAAAGTCATCTAGCGTAAACCAACGACCCGAATTTTCCTCACAACCACTGCAAACTTCTCCACCCTTGCCTTCATCAGGATGCAGAACCCAAATGCCACCTTTCATAACTCGATGCCCCTGTTCGGGCTTTGCCTCTTTAAGGGCACCCAGTGTCCCTGCTACCGCAGCACCTAGTATAGCAGCCGCATACATTAAAGCACGACTAAACTTTGGAGTCTTTACACTGTTATCAATAGCTTCTAGAAGAGCATCATGCGTTGGATAAGATTGGCCTAGTACATCATCAAGGCTATCAGTAATATCATTTCCAAAACCAGAAAGATACTTGGAGTTCGCATCTAGTAACTCGTCAACTTCAGTCTCATTTTCAGGTGTGGCATCAGCATCTATTTCTTGTCCACTAATTACCTGACCACGTAACTTACCAATCTCGAAAGCTTCATAATAGGGTTTTTCTGCGGCCTCGGACAAACCTACCACAAGGCTTGTAACTGTATCATGAACTCTGTTTTTCTGCTCTTCTGCCACGCTAACGGCAGCATCCTTGGCCATGACCTGAACATGCTCTTTAATATCTTTAAAAGCACGATTCCAAATCCTAGTAATCTTACGCTCATAAGCTGCAATAATCCGATTGAGTTTTTTAGTTATTTTTGGTTCGATAGCGTCTCGTTTAAAAATAAGCTTTGGGTCTCCCTGAAACTCGATAGCCTGAACTTGCGGGTAGGAATCAGGAGAAGAAATAAAAGATACGCTGTCATTATAGCGAAACCTGGCTTCCTGAATTGTAATGGGACTATCAAATTTAAGAATCATTAAAACTCCTAGCTAGACTTTTACGTAGCCGTTAGGCAAAATAAAACTATCTAAAGCAGCTTCTGTAGCGACTAAATCTAGAGCTACAATAGGAACAGAGATGTCTGGAAAACTATTGATATCGCCTGCTTCGTACAGAGTAATGTGAATTCCACTTGCATCTTTTACAACGTAACCGTTTACTTCCGTAGGAGTATCAGTATTCATGTTTGCAAGATGTACACCTAATGCAGTTTCTCCAACAATTAAAAACTCTTTGCCATTTTGGTCGTTAGGTTTATAGTACGTTAGGGTCTTCATATTAGACGACCGTCCTTCCTGTAAGAACAGAATTAATACGTACAGTAGCAGTTCCACTAGTGACTTTTGCTAGCCCTATAGCTAAAGTTCCAGGAGTGGCTCCGTTTGTAACTATGCCTGCTATGTGTGCTATCCCGTCTCCGTTAACATTATTAAAAGAATCTGTAGTTAGTGTGTTGACGGCAATAAGGCGTTCCCACGACAGTACAGTAGCTGTAGTACTTGCTCTAAGTTGTGCCTCTATTGTAGCCCCTGCTGGTGTTTGAACAGAGTATTTAAGGCCTAAAACGCTACTACTGTTGGTACTTAGAAAAACCTCAAAAAACTTTACCTCATTTGCGGCCAGTGAAAGAGATAGTCCAGTAATAGGGGTAGCTGTTAAATTTGTAGTAGTAAAATCTGTACCTGTAACTCTGCCGATAGGATAATCTGGTCCTGTCGGGCCTGCAACTCCTTGCGGTCCTGTCGGGCCTGCAACTCCTTGCGGTCCTGTCGGGCCTGCGGCATCACCAACAACCTTTAAACTTGCAGTTCCGTCACCATTAGGAACACCTGCGGCTGGCAAATAGCCAATAATAGCTCCCGTTAGGGGATTTGTAATTGGAACCATAAATGCAGGTAAAGTTTTCATGTTGGCATCATATGGCATTGCCTTAACTTTTTTACTAATGTAATCTTTCGGTTCTGGAATAGACATAGAAGATTGTTGCTCCTTTTAGTTGGTAATTTTTATGGAGGCGGTACCGTCTCCGTTATCCTCGGCTGCAAGAGGGAGATAGCCCGTAATCTTGCCATCAATGTCTACGATTGCAACCATAGGTACAAGTGTATTTCGTCCGTTCGTATCGTATGGAATTGCGGGAACTCTGCCCTCGGCAATGGTTGCCTGAATGTCCTGAGATTTATTACGAAAACGATTAATAAGACTTTTTAGAAACGTAAACATTATTTCTCCTTTTTGTCACTAGTAAAGCCAATGCGGAGTTCCGCATTTATCCCCTGAGCTTTTAATAGCTCAATCGTTTTATCTAGGACTTCGTATTGTTTCTTAACTTTCTGAGAGCGATTGACTTGGATATTAAGTTTGTCTCCCGTTTTCTTTTGCTGATGGATTGTAGGACGGCCTGCGTCACCATAAATTTTAGTTTCAACTTTCGGCCCAGGTGCGTTTTCACTGGAGCTAGGACCCATAGCTGGAGCTTCTGCATCATCCGTGAGAGCTTCTTCTGAATTCGCGCCTGCTGCAGGAGTTTGCCCAGGAAGGGGAGGAACCCCAGCGGGAGCACCCATGCCAGGAATA
>CAYIDS010000108.1:0-2721 GCA_964362185.1 uncultured Saccharimonas sp. (SeqCode) | reverse complement strand
TGGCTTACATGAAACCACTAGAGCAATCAAAACCAGTATTGTTTTGTGGCGATCTCAATGTTGCCCATACCGAAGACGACCTGGCAAATCCGGCTTCAAATGTTGGCAAGCATGGTTTTACCAACGAAGAACGAGACGGCTTCGATAATTTTGTGCAGGCTGGTTTTGTGGACACTTTTAGAGTGTTTACGAAAGGTAACGGCCATTATAGCTGGTGGACGCACTGGGCCAATGCTCGGGCTCGCAACGTCGGCTGGCGGATTGACTATTGGTTGGTCTCCGCAAGTTTGAAGGATAAAGTTAAGTCAGCCGAGATACACGCAGACGTAATGGGTAGCGACCACTGCCCAGTGAGTATTCAATTAGATCATGAGTAGTAAGCTTCCTGAAATCATAACAGAAGTTGGCTTTAATTTCAGCTGGGATGAGAAAAAGGTTTGGCAACTTGAAGTTGCTGCAGAAAGAATGCCAATTAACGAGCTTACTTGGCATTTCGAAATACCCTTCATTTGGTCGAGACCTGATGGATATTACGATGTGAAACCGATTGAAGTTATCGAAAAACCCGAGCAATATCCAGAAGAATACTTGCGAACTATGAACGCAGACACTTCATACCCAATCGATGTAATGCTATGGGAAAAACGATGGTTGATCCTTGACGGTCTTCACCGCCTAATGAAACGGTCCATTCAAGGAGATTTGGAGGTAGACGTGCGAAAGATACATGAATCTATGATCCCCCTAATATTGGCTGATTCTAATGAAGAATAAATTTGCTGTCTTTGATATAGACGGCACACTAATTCGATGGCAGTTATACCACGCCGTGGTTGATCAACTAGCCCAAAAGGGTCATCTTGGTCTTGACGCTCATGAACGGATACACAAGGAAAGAATGACCTGGAAACGACGAGAGCATGTCGAAGCTTTTAGTGCTTACGAAAAATATCTGATCGAGCTCTACGAAAAGGCTTTGGGTAACATCAACGCGAAAGTTTTTGATGACATTGCCAGGGAAGTTGCCAACGAGTACAAAGACCAGGTCTACACCTACACGCGCGACATGATTATTAGGCTAAAGCGAGAGGGCTACATCTTACTAGCTGTTTCGGGCTCTCATCAAGAACTAGTTGAAATTGTTGCCAAACAACACGGTTTCGACGATTGGGTGGGCAGCAGCTACGAGAGAAAAGGTCACATATTTACTGGACAGCGCTGGGCGGCAAGCCATAACAAACGCGCGATATTACAATCACTTATTGAAAAGCACGACCTGACGACCGCGGGCAGTTACGGCTTTGGTGACAGCCAGAACGATGCGCCGATGCTAGAGATGGTGCAAAACCCAATTGCATTTAACCCAGACCAGAAGCTTTTCCAGTACGCCCACAAACGTAAATGGCCAGTGGTAGTGGAGCGCAAAAATATGATTTATGAACTACAATACAGGCATGACACCTACGTATTGGCACAAACAAACAACGGATAAGCCGCTTTTTCCGGACTTGATTTGGGGTCGTCCGGAGAATCGACAGGCGGCGGGCAAGTTACTTATTGTTGGTGGCAACTTGCACGGTTTTGCCGCGCCAGCCGAAGCTTATCAGGTTGCGATTCGAGCTGGCGTAGGATCATGTCGCGTACTTTTGCCTGACGCACTCAAAAAAACCGTTGGTAAAATTTTGGAGATTGGAGAATATGCGCCGAGTAACCCTAGTGGTAGCTTCAGCCAGAAATCACTAGACGAAATGCTTGCCCAGGCCGCTTGGGCCGATGGGGTGCTCATTGCAGGCGATCTAGGCAAAAACTCAGAAACCGCAGTTGCCATAGAAAAGTTTATGGCCAAATGGGTAGGGCAGGTCACCCTAACCAAGGATGCGGTGGACTACGTTACAAGCAACCCTCAGCTTGTCCAAAACCGTACGGGCGCAGCCCTGGTGCTCTCGCTGTCACAGCTACAAAGACTATTCACAGCCTTGAAGTCGCCGCTAGACATCGCCTTGTCTATGGGTCTACCTCAGCTAGTCGATGCCTTGCATGATTTTACCCAAACAAACCCCGTAAACATTATCGTGAAACATTTAGATAATATTCTGGTGGCCGTCGCTGGGCAAGTTAGCACCACTGCGCAAAAAGACAACAAAGAAAGCTGGCGCGTCGACACATCTGCCAGGACGGCAGTGTGGTGGCTGCAAAACCCATCCAAACCATTCGAAGCACTATCCACCAGTCTAGTTAGCAAAAACTAATCTTGGTCTGCAGGCTGCTTGTAATCGTAAAAATCCGCTGCCCCAGCTTCAACCGAATTAAAATCATCAGTCGTGGGTACATCCGAAACAGTCTCTGAACCATCTTCTAATGATCCCGCAAAAGCCCACAGCCCAATCTCTAGTCTTGGGTCTTGCATACCTTGATTTTGCACAATTTCAATCCGGCTCATCCCGTGGGGTCTTCGATGCATATTTAAAATTTATACCACATATTCCGTATGTCATAAAGCACAATAAGGGGTGGTGGGCGAGGAGGGAATCGAACCCTCACTCCGTAAGGAACACGATTTTGAGTCGTGCGCGTATACCAGTTCCGCCACTCGCCCTAAATATATGGTACGGATTCAAGCTTATTGTACTATATAGGACTTTCGCACTTCCAGTGCAGCAACAGACCACACCTGACTGGCTACAAACTATCTATCTTCTCTCGGTGTAGCTATTGCTACTC
>CAYIDS010000107.1:0-2732 GCA_964362185.1 uncultured Saccharimonas sp. (SeqCode) | reverse complement strand
TGTAGTTAGATAGATGAAGTCTGTTGACGGGCGAAGGTGCGAAAGTCCTATAAACTAACGGGCGGGGGTATCGCCCAGGTATTGCTCAATGACCTTGACGACTTCGCGGGGGTTGGTGATGTTATGAAGCACGATGTCTTCTTCAAATCCTCGCGCGCCAAGTAGTAGCTGGACGTTACCGTAGTTCAAGCGTTTACCCAAATAGTCCTGCGAAATAGATAATTTTCTGACTTGTTGGAGTTCATAAACTTTTTCTTCGTTGTTGACGATGCCACGGTTTATGATCAGATGGTGCCTGGTTATGTAGTAGTGCATGCTGAGACAGCGAATGATAATGTCAGTTACAAGCGCCACCAAAAGAAAAAATTTGAGGGTGTGTAGTACCCACAGGCCAAGAATAATCACTTTTGTCATGGTCTGACCAGGCCTTAGCCAGAAATACATAGCAAACAAAAGAGCGTAGATAGTCTCTACGCCAAAGATGGTAACGACGACACGTAGCAGTACGTACTTGCCACTCGGTCTGATAATAATCACATCGTCCACGGTATACCTCTGTGTTTATTATACGTCAGTAAGACCGTTGTGACTAGCGGGCTGGCTTTGTCTTGGCGTTGGGGACTTTTTCTTGCAGACGGTGTAACAGCCATAAAAATCCAATAATCGTTAACAGTAACCAGTACAAAGGTACCCAGATATTGACTAGCCCTATGTTCTTCAGCCGGCATGACAGTTTAACAAACCAGTTACCTATTGTGGTCGAACAGTCGGTCGCTTCTGTCTTATCAGTGCTGGCGGTTGTTATAGCCTCCGGACCGTTCACGGTTACCGCCAGTTGAACAGCTGTCGTTGCCTGATTGGCATCAGTAACAGTCACGGCTATCAGGTATTTACCGCTCTGGTTATAGGTATGGTGTAAATAAAATGTGCCGTTTTTTGGCAAGGTCGCAACTTCGGCATTGTTGTCGCCCCAGTTCGTCTTTACGTTGTATGGCGCGGACCCAAAACTGATTGCGAATTCCCAGGTGGCAATGGTATCGGGGTTGATTTGTCGTAAATGATAATCAGCCGTCAGCAGTAGATTTATAGCTTTCAACGGTGACTTTGTGATTATGTTGGTGGGTGGAGTGTAGGTTACGGTAACGGTGGCTGAGGTTGGCCCTGGTTGGTCGAGGTTATCGTAGTTGAGTGCTCGCAAGTCATTTCTGCCAGTGTATAGAGTTATGCTGATGCTAAAATTTCCGGTCGAGTTACAGAACGTTGACCCCGCAAAAACGTCATTACGAAAAATTTTGACTAACAAGTTTGGACCACAGGTGCCAGAAATAGTAATATTCTGGGTCGATACGGTGCCACCAGTTGGGCTGGTAATTACGGCTGGTACGGTAGGTGCCGATCCTAGGACGGTAGCGGTGACAACTACGTTGCCACTGCGGGTGATAATGCCGTTGATGCCTCGGGTAATGATGAAATTAGGTGCGAACAGTAGTAGTAATAAAAATAGTACGCCATATGACGTGTGGTGGGCTTTTAGGCGTTTACCGGTATGACGTTTATGCGCCAAACCTAGTTTTTTACGTAGCTGCCCCGTCGCACTAATTTTTTTGCTTTTTTTGTTCATTCATAGCTCGCTTGATAATTTTATCGTTGTAGCGACGAATCAGCAACCGAATTATCAATATAATCATCGCTAAAGCCACCACAGCGATGATTATCAGTTTGTAGGGTATGACCCAAAAACTGGTTGAGCCAAGCAAAACCTGCCCTTGCCTACCATACGCTAAGCTGATGGTGGCGCTATATTTGCCAAACAACCATTTCTTTTTTAAAGTTTGCTCAAAGCGACGAATGCTACTGGGCAGTACGTTACTTTTATTGTCATTGACCTTGAGCGAGGCAATATTTTTGCCAAACATATTAGTTATGACCAGATCGCCGACAGGCTTGACGTGGATGTTGCCAGTATTTTGTACGCGCTCAACAAACGTGACTGGTCCCGTTTCAAACCAGGCACTGCGTTTACTACCACGTAGCGTAAAGAACTCCTTTAGGTCCAGGGTTTCTTTGACTTGACCGCTAACTCGCACTAATATCAATGGTCCCGTACTGCCAATTTGGGCAACTCCCGACTCGTTCAGCTTAGGGGCGGAGCCGGTAAAACGGACTATGCCATAGTGTCCGCCAGGTTCGGCATCGGCCGTCACCACAATACGGATTTCAATTGGCTTGGTTTGCTTGGCTTTGATAGCTATGGAGCCAATTGGTTGGATCCACTTTGCCATCGACGACGACGCGGGCAGGAAACTATCTAGCAGAACTTCGGCATTCCCCGTTTCGTCCTTGGCGTGGAAATCGTTTGCGAGGGTGGAGTAAACCAGGTCGGTAGTCGTCACATTCAGCAGTGATGTCTTGGCGGTGTAGGTTTTTCCCCTGTCGGCCTCAATCTCAATGATGGGGTTGGTTATTTGTAGACCTTGCTCCGAGTTGACGGACGGTGACGTGGCAACAATGGTTACCGCGGTCACTATTATAAGGCTGATAAAAAGCCGAGTCCGTTCCATGCGATTTATCATAGCATACCCCTTACCGTGCGTAAGTCCAGTTTAGAAGTTGGCGGTGGCGATGTATGTCAAAACGGTTGAATAGCTACCTGGTAAGGTTGAACCGGCAACGTTAGCAATGTAGCTGACGGTAAAGGTGGTTGAGTTGGTGGGCGCGGAAGCCGAAGCAAC
>CAYIDS010000106.1:0-2878 GCA_964362185.1 uncultured Saccharimonas sp. (SeqCode) | reverse complement strand
CCGAGGCCCATCCTGGTGACGTGGTGCTACTATCTACTGCCTGTGCTAGTTTTGGGCTATTCAAAGATTACAAAGACCGCGGCCAACAGTTTACCCAAGCCGTGCAATCACTTGTTTAAGTTGTTCGACAGTTGCCGACTCTGGTTGAATGACTTCTGCCCTGCCGTTGACGATTGTTTTGATAAGTTCTTCTATCCAGTGGTAATGCGTACAGCCTAGAACTATGACATCTGCTCCCGCATGGCATACAGCTTCAATTTCATCGACTATTTTCTGATTATTAATCTGATTATTAATCTGATTATTCTCTATCATAGCTGACCAATCACTGCAGTCTGGCTCCAAGACCTTGATGCCCGCGGCAAATTCTTCTTTAAGATCATGATAACGTGAGCTTGCTAAAGTTGTTGGCGTGGCACACACGGCAATTACACCGGATTTTGTTTGTTGCGTAGCTGGCTTAACCATAGGCTCAATCCCGACTAAAGGTACTTTAAATTTCTGACGCAGGTGGCTGATCAGTGTAGTTGTGATAGTGTTACAAGCAATTACAATTACGTCGCAACTGCTGGCCATTTCTTGAATAATTGGCACAACGTAGCTTAGTAACTCTTCAGGAGATTTAGTTCCATACGGCAGGTGCTCATGATCATCGCGAAATACGACTTGGTGCTCTGGCATTGCCTGTTCAATTGCTTGGGCGACCGATTTACCGCCAATACCGCTATCGAAGACTCCTATTGTCAATGATTGTGAATTTTCCAATATCATATAGTATCAGTTCCCTTGTCGAATAGTCGACTCCTGGACCGATGCATATTGCCAGAGGTCTGAATTGGGCGCCAGTTGGGCAGGAATATGTTCGACGATAAGCGCGTTTTGCCCAACTGCGATTTTCTGTCTTGATACCGGGTCGCCACGATCCCAAATAGCTTCTACGGCAACAATGCGGCCCTTCATCTCTGGCATATTCAATACGCCTGCTGTAGATGTTAAAGTTCTCAACACGTCCTCAACTAACACTCCCCGATCTAGGCGTAAACAATTTACTCTGTTATGTGCCGACGCGAAACCAACAATATCTTTACTTACGTTGTGTTTGGACAGTTCAATGTGGACAATATCTAGTTTTCTGGCGAGATCTTCGGCTATCCATGTACCTCCATCAGGTACACCAACGACAAATTTTGGGTTATGAAGCAAAACACTCCGCCCGAGATGCCTGATTACTTCGTGTCTAAGTGGCCAGTTAGACTTTATTTTTTCAAAATCGAGTTTATTGTTTGCTGGATCTCCATTACGAAAATTCCCTTCATATTGATCAAAACAATTTTGAAGTAATCTTTCGCGGAACCCGGGATTTAAAGTTGACACTACTTTTGAACCAGACTGTTTTGGGCGGCATTTATGACGTTTTCAAAAAGTGCGCAAACAGTTAGTGGGCCAACGCCGCCCTTTTCTGGTGTGATGGTAATGTTTGGCAAACCGCGAACGCTGGCGGCCACGTCGCCGACTAGTCCATTGCTATCGGTTGCCACACCTGCATCCACGATGGCAGCTTCTGGATTTACCATGTCACTTGTAATTAGACCAGGCACGCCCGTTGCACAAACAAGCACATCGGCGTGCCTAGTTATCTCCTTCAAATCAGCCACTTTTTTGTCTACAATCGTAACGTCAAAACCAGAATGTTGCCACATTTTGGCAAGTGGTTTACCAACTAGCCTTCCATGACCAACTATTACTATTTTTCTGCCCTGTAGCTCCACGTTGTAACCAGTTAGTAGCCAGTTGATGGCAATCGGTGTTGGCGCATCAAAAGTGGTTGCTTCGCTGAGACCATCTACGTCTTTTTCTGAGTCCACAGTATTGAGAATTTCGTTCGTTTGCTTTGGATTGGGTAAAGGAATCTGTACGATTATACCGTGCACGCTAGGGTCTTCATTTAGTTTACCTATTGCCGCAACAGCCTGAGATTGGTCAATGGTCAGCACTTCTACATCCACTAATATGTCAGCACCGTAACTACTTTTCAACCTCATGTAGCTATCCACCACGGGGTCTGGATTTGTGCGAATAATCACCAGCTTGGGTGTGGTGCCCTGTGCTTGGCGCAAGCCCCGAACAGCTTTGGCTTGGCGTTCTTTGATAAATCCGGCTAGGTCGGAACCATTTAGTGATTTCATTTAGTCCCATCTGTTAATTTGGAGGGCCAGCGGGGACTTGAACCCCGGACACCCTGCTTAAGAGGCAGGTGCTCTAACCAGCTGAGCTACTGGCCCAAAACAGGGTAAATATAGCAGGTTACCTCTGTTTTTACAACCCCGCTGGTCCTCCAAACATTGTAATCAATACTAATTTATTGTATTGTAATTTTATGTCTACCGCTTATGACCAATCTAGGAATCGAACTACATTTATACTGACTATGGAGTCTGGGGAAGCCTATACTTTTTACTATGGCTTTGATCCAGTAGACAGAATGTGCGGACTTACATACCACCCAGAGGAAAAAGAGCCAGAACTTTTGGGGTCGTCTGTACCGCTCATCCCATTAGAGGTAGGTAAATCTGCATTACTTGGAGTTGATACACCATCTAAAGATATTTTTCTTATTAAAACGCCAATTATCACTTCTATTGGACCAGCACCAGTCGAGCTCCAGCCCGGGTTCTAGCTCCTATATCATCTAGGATGACCATCCATTTCGACCACGCAGATGGCTCCAGTAGGAATACTGCAACTAGGAGCCATAACTGGTTCTTTTTGTTATGATGAAACTATGAAACCAAAACTTATTATCCTCAATGGCCATCTAGGTATCGGCAAATCAACACTTGCAAAGAGATACGGCGAGATTCATCCCCTAACATTACAG
>CAYIDS010000105.1:0-2885 GCA_964362185.1 uncultured Saccharimonas sp. (SeqCode) | reverse complement strand
AAAAAGTGGCTGACCTTCTTTTTCGCTCAACAAGGAGATTTTGTCAGGCTCTAAGAGGTACGTTCGCTTTAGCCAAAAACTCGCTTGCGCAGTATAATTGCCCGAATCATCACAACAAGCCCATGAAGGGCGACAATTTCTAAAATCACACCAAGGCCTAGGTATTTAAGGGAAATCATGCTCGGCCACTGCTGTAAGGTGACGCGAAACATTCCGCCGATATAAGGCAGTAGCGTGGACATCACAAGATTGACATAAAAAATCAAAATAAATAACGCCATCGCCCGAAAAACGACTTTTGAGATAAGATCGCGCAGTCGTGAATGGGTGTCAACGTGGCGTGGATGGAGGTACTTTGTGAGCGCCAGGTCATTACCAAGTTCGTTAGAAAAATTAAGACCCAACCAGATAAGTATGTAGACAAACAGACCGACCAGTGCCCAGAAAATTGCTACTACGCCGGAACGGGCAATCTGATCACCAAAGACAGTTTCAATCAAACGACTCAGTGAATCTAAGGCAGCCGTTTTTATTTGGAAATCTTGCGGCAAAAAGATTAAATCCCTAACCACGGTTGAATTACTGATGGCAAGCGTAGCGATCGTAAAAGTACTGGCAATTATCAGTTCGCTACCTGAGGGGAGAAGCCAGGTCAGTAAAGCAACAAATTTATTTTTTTGATTTTGCATATTACTAAAGATTACCACATCATTATATGCTATGCTGGTAAACATAAGCAACAAAGATATATGCCTCTAACACTCAGACAAATTCGACACAATTGTGAGACGGCTCGTGATGCATTGCAGCGGGCTCGTCAGCAACATTTTGCTTTAGGCGCTTTCAATCTTGATAATCAAGAAACCCTGAAGGCGGTCGCGAGGGCGGCAGCAAATAAAAAAGCGCCGGTTCTAGTTGAGGTTAGTCACGGTGAGGCGGAAGCGTTGGGGCTGGACAATATTCGTGATATGGTCGACAACTATAAAGATGAATACGATATCGAGATGTATATTAATCTTGACCATTCCCCAAGTGTTGACGCCGCCATAGAAGGTATTGAGGCCGGTTTTGAATTTATTCATATCGATGTTTCACAAGCCAACCATGATGCCAGCGAGCAAGACATCATTGATAGAACCAGAGAAGTCGTTGCCTATGCTCGGCTGACTGGCGCGCTGGTTGAAAGCGAGCCGCATTATTTTGGTGGTGGTTCCAACGTCTTTACGGAAGCGATTGATTACGAAGAGATAAAGAAGTCATTTAGTACCCCTCAGGGAGCTAAATCTTTTGTAGATGCCACTCAGATTGACACCTATGCCGTGGCAATTGGCAATTTACATGGTCAATATCCGGTACCCAAAATGCTAGATCTGGAGTTATTGCAAAAAGTTCGTGACGCGCTTGATTGTAATATTAGCCTACATGGTGGCAGTGGGACGCCGGGGCATTATTTTGCTAAGGCCGTGGAAATCGGAGTTAGTAAAATAAACATAAATACTGATATGCGGGTAGCTTTTCGCAAAACGCTTGAAAAAGAATTGAAGGATAATCCAGCCGAGTTCGCAGTCATAAAACTTATGGATAAAGTCGTCGATGCCGTTCAAGCCGTAGTCGAGGAAAAAATCGATATGTTTAATTCTGCCGGTAAGGCTCAGGCATAAGCGGCTTGTGTTGAAATACTACTTCGTGCCACAATACCAACTAATCATATGTTAATGAAAGTGGTGGGATGAGCGAGACAGATCAAATCGATGTTCTCAGCGTAGGTGATATCGTTACCGACGCATTCATAAAACTTCAGGACGACCAGGCGGTTGTCTACAATAGCGATGACGACACTAAATGGTTGGCAATGCCTTTCGGCATGAAGATACCATTTGATCACTCCGAGATTATTGAAGCCGTTGGTAACGCGCCAAATGCCGCAGTGAGTTTCGCTCGGCTGGGGCTAAATAGCGCGCTGGCCGCAAACGTGGGAGGAGATCAACACGGCAGGGATATGATTGTTGCTCTGCACAAGAAAAAAGTTGATAGTCGCTATGTTCACATAAACCCTGGTAAAGCAAGCAACTATCACTATGTACTTTGGTATAAGGAAGAACGTACTATCCTTATAAAACATGAAGAATACGACTATCATTGGCCTCACCTAAAACCAAAAGAAATACCCAAGTGGATCTATTTTAGCTCTATTAGCAAGAATGCGCTTGAGATGCATGATGACATGGCGGAATGGCTTGAGGATCACCCAGAGGTAAACTTGGCCTTCCAGCCGGGTACATTTCAGATTGAAGCTGGCGCGGAAAGATTGGATAAGCTTTATCGGATTACCAAAGTGCTTGTAGTTAACAGACAGGAAGCCGTGAAGATATCACACGGGGACTACGACGATATACAGGGTCTGTTTAAAAGACTGCATCATCTAGGTCCAAAGATTGTGGTAATTACTGATGGCCCGACTGGTGCGTATGCCAGCGACGGTGAAAATCATTTCAAAATGCCACCATATCCAGACCCAGCACCACCATTTGAGCGGACTGGCGCGGGGGATGCGTTCACATCGACATTTATCGCCGCACTGATTAAAGGCAGTAATGTCGAAGGGGCACTGCAGTGGGCTCCCATTAACTCTATGAGCGTTGTCCAAAAGGTTGGTGCTCAGGCGGGCCTGCTAACTCAGCATGAAATAAGTGAACTATTAGAAAAAGCACCTGAGTGGTATAAGCCAGAACGACTATAAATAGGACTTTCGTACTTTCGCACGAATAACAGGGTACAGCTAACTATAGATGAAGTGTTGCTACGAGAAGGTGCGGAAGTCCTATAAAGCCTCCGTCGCTAAAATTTACTTTGTATAACCCCTTATGCTAATCTATAGGTAACTA
>CAYIDS010000104.1:0-2886 GCA_964362185.1 uncultured Saccharimonas sp. (SeqCode) | reverse complement strand
TAAGCCCGTTACCAAGGTGCGAGCAAACAGTGGTGATGCCAGCGCGCAGGCTGACGAAAAGGGTGTCATCAAGATAACCATTGACAAGCCAGATGACCAGGTCGAAGTAACGGTGTCAGGGAATGGCTATCGAGAAGAAACAGTCAGGTTTAGTGCTTTGACCAAAGATGTTCAAAAAGTAAAAATGGTGCCGTCCCAAAAGCATGTTTTTGTCAGCAAACGTTCCGGCAAGTTCGACCTCTACAAAATAGACGCTGACGGCAAAAATGAAGAAATCGTACTAGCTGGCAGCGGCACCGAGCGTGATGATATGACTCTAGTTGCCCATCCCACCAAGGACCTAGTCGCTTTTGTATCAACCAGGGAAGACAAGCGTAACAGCGATGGCTTTATGCTCGGCACGCTCAATATCATTGATTTAAAAGACAACAAAGTGAATAAAATTGCCCAGTCTGAACGTGTGGAAGTTATTGGTTGGGTTGGCAATCGTCTGATTTACGTACAAGTTGCGGCCGGCGCCAGTGCCGCTAATACCAAGCGAAACCGATTGATCAGCTTTGATAACGACAGCAACACCAACAAAGAGTTGGCATCGGCAAATTATTTCAACGACGTTTCTATTGTTCAGAACAAAGTTTACTACGCACCGTCAGGCTCTTATCAGGGTGCCGCAAACGTTGGCTTATTCAGGTCAGCCGCAGATGGTAATGCCAAGCAAACCATATTAGACAAAGAAACCTGGAGCGTCTTTAGAACTGGCTATTCTACGCTGGCTTTGGCACAGCAACAAACGTGGTACGACTACGTAGTAACTGATGGCAAACTGACCAAACTTAGCGGTGCTCCTGCCAATCAATCAAACCGTATTTACATTGATGCGCCTGACGGTAAACAGAGTGTCTGGGTAGATACGCGTGATGGCAAAGGTACCTTGCAACTTTATGACCTGACTACGACCAAGGATACGACAGCAATTGCCAAAACTGGACTGAAAAACCCCGTTCGCTGGCTGGGTAACAGAACAATAATTTACCGCATTGCCAGTGGTCAAGAAACAGCCGACTACGCCTTTAGTGTAGATGGCGGCGAGCCCAAGAAGATTAAGGATGTTACTAATACTTCTGGCATTGATAAGTGGTATTACTACTAAAAAATATGGCAAAGAAGAAAAAAACTGTTTGGTTCAAAAAGGTGCGGGGGAGTTATCTGCCCAGCAGTTGGCAAGGTTGGGTTATGTACGTTCCGTTTTGTATTTTCTTGGCCACGGTGTACCAAGCAGCGGTTCGTAGCACGCATTCAGCAAGCGACGCATTCTACTGGATTTTTCCGCAATGGGTGGCGGCGGCGGTTGTAATGACGTGGCTAGCAAAGCAAAAATCGTAAGAACTACTCAGAGCTAAGCGGGTGCACGTACCTGGTTGCTTGTCCCGTATCAATCATGCTCCAATCCGAGGCGTTCTCGCCATAGTCCGCACCGATAGCGTTACCTCGAACTTTTGCACGCGTATCCTGGGGTGGTGTAATTATTCGGCTTTTTGCGAATGAGTGGGAAACAGGAGGTTCAAATCCCTGCCAGCCGATTGTTCCTTTATTTCGGAGCGTTTCTGCAATGCCTCCACCTATCCAGTCCCATGCGTAATCAAAGCGACACATTCTTTCCGAATCCAGCTTTAACCTATCACGCTCCATCTTCACTTGCATGGCAACAAATCTCCCAATTGATTCTACTTGGTTAGCAACAGAGAACGCGTCGTTTGCCATACGATCTATAACATCGATAATCTCTGACATTACCTGTGTGGTTTCGGTGTCGCAAAACCCTAACTTGCCATCAACCTCCAAAACCATTTCACAAATTTCTTGCAGTATCTCTAGCGGCCACACCAGAATGTCTTGACCGTTACCATCAATTGCCGTAATAAGTTTTTCGTTGCCATGTTGGCCAACGGTATGTGCGGCTTCAACAGGGCTCCTGAGTTTTGGTAGCCTGCCCCCAATCCTAATTCTATTAACGATGTTAGTGCGTTTGTTGCAACAAGGCTAGCTTTTATTGGCCAAGCAAATGTCAGGGCATCACTTGTTACTGTTTCTACGCGCCAGAGATCCCCATCTTCTTTAAAAGGATATCTGACCAAGGGTCTTTGCGTGTACTCATTCCAAGTACGTGCTATATCGGTAGTTAAAGACAGACGAGGTGAGTGGTGAAATGCTGTTTCTCCATTCTCGTCGATAAGTAGTCCTCCAGATCCAAAGATTGCTCCCTTAACTAAGTTTAAGGTGGCAATTTGCCTCTGTAGCTTTCTGGAGGGTTCAGGGCCGCTTTCAGTTGTCGTTGTGTTTAGGTGTATGCCACGTGAACTGCGGTTATGATCGACGGTCCGTCGATTAACCTGATAACCTTCAATCGCGCCACTGTCTCGCAGCTTATCGAACACACCAAGTAGAATCTTGTCGCCGTCAAAGGTTCGTAATACGGCCTCTTCTGCTGTGGTGGTTTCAGGCGTTGCGTACTCTGGACCGCTAGGATCAATGTAAAACCTACCCCCGTTTGAGAGCATCCCGTCAGTGTTACTGTATAGACCAATATCCTCAAGTGCGTTTTTAATCTCCCCTGTAGACACATAGTCACTACCCTTATCTTTCGGCTGCTGATAAAGGCCAAGTTCTGTATCAGGAGAGTGGCAACTGCCCACCAGCTCATAAACTACATCTTCAGGTAATGTAAGCATGCAAGAGTATTCCGTCTCAATCCCATATACCGTTGGGCTTGTTATTTTTTGTGACATGGCTGTAATAGTGCTACAAAATAGTCTTGTTTGCAAGCATAACCAAAATATTTAATTGTATATGTTTATAGTTCGGCGATTTTCATTTTGCCATCGGACA
>CAYIDS010000103.1:0-2895 GCA_964362185.1 uncultured Saccharimonas sp. (SeqCode) | reverse complement strand
CAAGAAATGTGCGCTCGTATAGGGTTAGTAACTGGTCGGGGCTTGGCTGGCAACATCCGAATAAATTATTCGCGAAAAGTTCTAACCATCTGTACTGTTCTCTTGTTTGCCGCCAACTCATTCAACATTGGTGCCGACCTTGGCGCAATGGCAAAAGGAATGCAACTTATTGTGCCTGGTTTCAACTTTGGGCTACTGGTAATATTTTTTGCCGGTCTTAGCTTGGGATTACAAATATTTACCCCGTATGTCAAATACGCCAAGTATCTGAAGTGGTTAGCGATGATCTTACTGGCATATATATTCTCTGCCTTTATGGCAAATTTAAACTGGGTAGATGTTCTAAGAAATGGTTTCATTCCACGTTTAACATTTGAAAGAGATCAGTTGCTTTTGATCTGTGCCATTTTGGGTACAACCATTTCACCGTATCTATTTTTTTGGCAAACTTCACAGGAGGTAGAAGAACAAATACTAGAAGGCAACACCTCCATCGCGCAACGCCAAGGTACAACCAAACAAGCCGTCAAACACATGCGGATAGACGTCTGGTCTGGTATGTTTCTGTCAAACCTCGTCATGTTCTTTATAATTGCGGCTTGCGGCGCGATTTTATTTTCGAACGGCATCACTAATATCACCTCTGCTGCCCAAGCGGCAGAGGCACTACGACCATTTGCCGGTAACGCTACCTACTGGTTATTCGCAATCGGCATCATTGGCACCGGCATGTTAGCTATACCTGTCCTAGCTGGCTCAAGTAGCTATGCCATCTCTGAGGCAGTGAAGTGGCGAAAGCAAGGACTAAATAAAAAACTTGACCAGGCTCACGCCTTTTACGGAATCATAATCATTTCAATGCTGGTGGGACTAGGTATGAATTTTATCGGTCTTGACCCGATTAAGGCGCTGATTTACTCAGCCAT
The DNA here is from genome assembly GCA_964362185.1 of uncultured Saccharimonas sp. (SeqCode). Taxonomy (GTDB): domain Bacteria; phylum Patescibacteriota; class Saccharimonadia; order Saccharimonadales; family OMJO01; genus CAYIDS01. The sequence goes on along the minus strand of CAYIDS010000103.1, from coordinate 1,969 downwards.
CGGCAATGGTTTAGTCGCGCCGATCGTGCTGTTTTTGATTGTCCGGATTAGCAGTAACCAGAAAGTTATGGGTGAATGGGTCAACAAAAAGTCTACCACGGTTATTGGTTGGTTAGTCACTGGACTAATGTCGGTGGCTGGAGTAGCCGCAATCATATCGTTTTTATAAAACCACTTAAGTTTTTGAAAGAAGCCTTTATTTGTCGTAATCACGCCTTTCCCACTTAGCCGTTGATGCCAGGTTGCAACTAGGACGTATGAAAGCTTTTAATCCGAACAAAGCATAACTATGGTTATGGTGAGTGAGGAGTGAGAGCTTGCGTGCGCCATAGGTGTGACCTGGGGCGATGGATAAGTGCGAAAGGCGTGGTAATATAACCTTAGTAAGGGGAACCTAAATACGGACATGCATGACGTTTTTTCAGAACTCACCTTGGTCATAGCCATAACAGCGGCTGTGTCAATATTCATGAGACTTATTCGGCAGCCTCTCATATTGGGATACATTATTGCCGGTTTGCTGGTCGGACCATCATTATTTAACGTCATACATTCGGCTGAGACATTTCAAACCTTCTCTAGCATTGGCATAGCCCTATTACTCTTCATTATCGGTCTGGGCATGAACGTATCCGATCTCAGAAAATTAGGTAAGGTTGTGCTGATATTAGCTACTACCTCGCTACTCACTATCACTTTGCTAGGCTACGCGACGAGTAGCATGCTGGGCTTTAGCAAGACTGAGTCTTTGATAGTTGGCCTTTGCCTATTCTTTAGCAGCACCATTATCATCGTCAAAATTCTGTCTGATAAAAAAGAACAGAACCGTCTGCATGGTCAAATAGCAATAGGGGTTATTTTGATTGAGGACATAGTGGCGACAATTGCGCTCTTGTTCATGGTCGCCGACGAAAGCGGTGGACTCCAAGTATCAGAAACTGGATTGTTGCTTGCCAAAGGCCTTGCCCTGATGCTCTTTTTGGCTCTGTTTAGTACCAAGATTCTGCCGATTGTGGCTAGGTATATCGCAGCCAGCCAAGAACTTCTTTTCTTGTCTGCCATAACTTGGGGTTTTGGGATTGCTTCAATCTTTAAACTTGCTGGCTTTTCGATAGAAGTAGGCGCTTTGTTTGGTGGTGTGGCGTTAGCTTCATCTCCTTACGCCCATGAGATTGGTGCCCGACTCAAACCGTTGCGTGATTTCTTTATCGTCTTGTTCTTTATTAGATTGGGCGAAAGTATGAATATCGCTAACCTTGCTTCTGGTATATGGCCAGCGTTAGCTTTGTCGGCAATTGTAGTCATCGCCAAGCCAATTGTCATCACTTCAACAATGGGACTACTGGGCTATACCAAGCGCGTCAGTTTCAAGGCTGGCATAAATTTGTCGCAAATCAGTGAGTTCTCGATCGTGCTTGTAGTGTTGGCCGCTAACAATGGGCTGGTAGATGAACGGCTCAGCGCCATCATCACATTGGTTGCTATTATCACTATCGCAACGTCCGCCTATCTAATGCAATACGACGATGAGTTGTTTACTCTATTTGACCGTCTTAAAATTCATTTCTTCGAAAAGCAAGTTACATATAAGGAAAATCGTAGCCATGGCGGTCACCCACTGCTCTTGTTTGGCTACCATCATGGTGGGCATGATTTCATAAAAGCATTCAAGGATATTGGCAAGCGCTACTTGGTAGTCGATTATGATCCAGCTGTTATCGAATCGCTTGAATCGCAACAGATTCCGTACATATATGGTGACGCTACAGACACAGAGCTACTCGATGAAATCGGTGTTGAGAGAGCAAAATTGATTATCAGCACATTTTCTGATTATGAAGTTACCCAGCAACTGGTCAAACATATTGCCGATACTAACCCGTCTGCCGTAATAATCTGCCATGCCGACAATAAAGAAGAAGCGGTGGAGTTATATAAATTATTGGGAATGCCTTTTAAAAAGAATCAA
>CAYIDS010000102.1:0-2929 GCA_964362185.1 uncultured Saccharimonas sp. (SeqCode) | reverse complement strand
TTTGATTTTTCCCGGAACGAGATGGAAGGCGTTTCAAAACCGTAATCATTCCAAACACGCGTCCAGACAAATCTGTAGATTTATTTATCCCTCTTAATATATAAGAACATTGCGTGGAGCAGGTTTTTCTGCCTCGTTTTACCTCACTGGGAAAAGCCGTGTAAGACTCTCCACATATTTCACATTTATACACATACCTATTGTACTCCATTTCCATGGAGCGGGCAAGTCGGATTTCTCATTGAAGCTACCGTCCCATCAATATCAACGATGTACGCCTTACGCTTAGTTGTGTCTCTTTCGTATGGCTCTAGCCTAACAGCCTTGATCTCTCGGGACAAGGGGTTAGCGGGGAACTTTCCCTTGTTGAAATAACGTCTGTGCATCTTCCGGATGACGTCTTCGCCAACGTGCTCCCTGCCACCTCGCCCATGATCGCGTTGAATACATACTTCCACATCCAGGTCCATATCAATAACTTCTACCGCTGCGCCAAAGAATTCAGCATGTTTAGCCAAACCTTTGACGCTTTTGGCATTTAGGTTTGTATCGGCACTAATAACAGTGAAACCCTTTTTAAGTCCCTCCCGGACAAGTGCCGTCTGCTGCGTACTGATTACAGATTCATAGTCTCCAGCATACTTACCAAAGCCAGCCTGGAAACGCAGATCGTCACGGCAAACAATCATTGCCTTTTCACCTGCATCTACAAGCGACTTTAGCAACAGTTGCGCCATGGTGGTTTTACCGGAACATGGAAGCCCTCTAATAATCATTAGTTTAGCCATCTTCTGACTCCAAATCTACTTCACCCTTGTCCAGTAGCTTAGTTTCAAATTCAAAAAACTGCGGAGCCTTACATTTCAAAACAGTTGGCTCTAATCCTTCAGCTCTAACACAGACACCCTCATCTACTGTCTTCCCCGGGTCGAGAGGAACAGCTTGAACATAACCACTATCGACATAACGAATATCCATAAATACATCAGGATCAAAGTCTTTGTGGTAACCACTCCATAGTTCAGGAACATGCCTAAGACCACTTAGGCTGCAAAACTCTTTTACCTGCTGCCAAGAAAGATCCGTAACATATCCATCGTCGTTTACCCGCGTAACTCGATAAACGTAAAGGTGTGCTTCTCCCCGGGGAACCTGATACGTATAGCCAGACTGAATAGGACTGTCGTCAGCAAAACCAATCAATTCGCCATAGATTACGAAGCCCTTAGGAATAAGGCCATCGAGTTTAGCACCTTCACGCGTCCATAGGTCAAAGTCATAGAAGTGATCTTGATTAGGATCATTGGGGTCTTTGACTACCCGGCGGGAACCATAAACATTAGCATATTCAAACTCATTTACCTTTACGCCAAACTTGCGAGCAATACGCTCTAGTAGTGTCAGCTTGCGCTTAACGAGTGTATTAGTTGCCCTAATGGATGTCCCGTGTAGTTTCTGCGTCACAGTAATAAACGCATTGTCGGGAATGCTGTCCTTATTCCGCCAGTATTGTGCGGTGTCGAAATGAGCCGGGAATAGTTTATCTTCCACCCGACGCTCTTTCTTAGGCTGTTGCTTACCGACCTTTGGCTCACGAATGACGTATTTTTTACAGACATCAAATCCATTTAGCTTATCAAACGTATCGCCTGACGTTAGATCATTTACGTCAACGCCTGTATATGACAGGCTATCAAGTGACATGAATAGAGCTGATGACTTTTGCTGGCGCAGTTTAATTGCCCGGACCCGGCGATTTTCCTCCAGATAACCTGTCTTTGTAGGGTCAGCATTCAATTCTGCCTTACGAAATAGGTTATTTTCACGACAGAACTCTTCTGAAAGCTGAGTCTCAGCAGTAAATACAATTCCGACCGTGTCCGGCTCGACTTCTCTACCTACAAGCGCCTGATATCCAAGCAGCGGTGTGCCGCGTAGATTATCCAGACCAGGTAGTTCATTGACAGTTTTAACCTTAACGACTACTGCGGCGTAGTTGGAATTTACTGGTGGTTCGAGTTTCATATTATTCCTTAAACGTGTCGAATACTAAGTCTTTAAAGATTTCTTCTCTATCCCAAGCCCCCATGACCGTGTCAAGAGAGATCCTTTGTGTGTTGGTTAGGCGGGAATGCATTAACCCGCTTTCCTTTAACTCCCGGGCGTTAAACAAAAGTCTAAATGCGTGACGCTTACGCTTTTCTGCATCTTTCTTAGAACTAAAGAAATTCAACGCTGTCCTGCGGTAAGTATTGAGAATAGTTGGCATATGATCCACTAAGTTTTCCTTAATGCAGACATTAATCATATGCCAACTATCATCTACTTCAATCCAGGATTCAGGAGGGGCAAACAACACTTCTACCGCTTGCGGCACACCCATATAACATAAATGTTCAAACCGATCTAATGAAATCCTAACCAAGTCTTCTTCGCCGTCAATCGTTTGCTTTGCTTGTTTTTTAGGACGCCAGTTTTGGTTTAGAAAATCATAAATCTCGTAATAATCTTTATCAGACTGTGGTGTATCTAGCACGTAAAGATAAGACCCGTGAAGGCACTTCAATACTACGTACGTTTTCACGAACTAAAATCCTTAATTCATCTAATGTAACGTCATGATTTGCTTTTAATTGATTGCACCTATAGCACATAGGCTGCAAATTTTCTAGCGTATTCCGCCCTCCCCGGGCTTTTGGCACAATGTGATCAACTGTCATCAGCCGCATGTCCGAAGTATATACGTCGCGGTGAATCGAGTTTTCTAGCTTATGTCGCAGCACTATTAATTTTGTACCTGTAATGCCACAACATACGCAGGTTGTTCCAAAGAAATAAAATACTCTTAGTCTATGATGCCCTTTGAATTCTTCTAGTACCGACAGAGAATGTTCACTAATGATTTCCGTATCTCGCAATCGGTACATTT
>CAYIDS010000101.1:0-2936 GCA_964362185.1 uncultured Saccharimonas sp. (SeqCode) | reverse complement strand
TGGCCAAGACTGCCGAAGCCCGACTTGGCTGGATGCCACAGTGGGAAAAGGTCAAGCATCAGGCAACCGACCCGGCAAACTACGTGTCTGGTAATGGCGTCGATCATTTCAATCGTTACCAAGAGGATTTTGATATTGCCAAGAAACTCAACCTGAATAGTTTTCGTTTTGGCATCGAGTGGTCTAGGCTTGAGCCCTCGAAGGGGCAGTGGGACGAAGAAGCCATTGAACATTATCGTAGATATATTAGAGCACTAAAAAAACGAGGACTAGTGCCAGTGCTAAATCTTTGGCACTGGACATCTCCGATTTGGTTTGAAGAATTGGGTGGCTTCAAAAAACGATCTAACCTCAAGTATTTTAAGAGTTTCGTACATACCATCGCCCGTGAGTACGCCCAAGATTTGGAGTATATCATTACCATCAACGAGCCGAACGTTTTTGCTAGCTTTAGCTACCTTACGGGCGAATGGCCACCTCAGGAAAAAAATCTATTTAGCACTGTTCGCGTCACTTGGAATCTGGTCGTCGCCCATAAACAAGCCTACAAGATTTTGAAAAATAAAAACCATAACTTACAGATTGGCGTCGCGACCCAGCTTGCGAATATACAGGCCAAACGCCCACGCAACGTGTTCGATGAATTGTCGGTAAAAGGTATGCGCTATGTCTGGAACTGGTGGTTTTTGAATCGAATAAAAAAGCAGCAAGATTTTGTGGGTTTTAATTACTATTTTTCTGACTACTACACGGAGGTGTTCAAGCGTGAAAACCCTAAAGTTCCTTTGAATGACTTGGGCTGGTATATGGAACCGGAAGGCTTATATTCGCTACTGCTCAGAGTCTGGGCACATTATAAAAAACCGATATTTATTACAGAAAGCGGTGTAGCTGACGCCGAAGATAAATATCGTCGCTGGTGGTTAGAAGAGACTATTATTGCTATGGAAAGGGCAATCAGCGAAGGTGTTGATTTGCGAGGCTATTTCCATTGGAGTTTGCTGGATAATTTTGAATGGAAATACGGCTGGTGGCCAAAGTTTGGCTTGGTTCATGTTGATAGGGAACATGGCATGAAACGCAGTGTTCGCCCAAGTGCCGAGTGGCTTGCTAGTCACATAAAAGAACTATCTAAGTCAAAGTAAAGTCAAAGTAAAACCATTGCATTGACAATAAAGCTAATGTTTGCTATAATACAGTCATGAGTGAAAAAACTTTCTCGCCAAACAAAAGACGTCCCATTAAACTTACAGAGCGGGGCAAAACTGTTGCTGTTATAGCGGTAGCCAGTGCAATAATCACTGGCGGTGTTATGAATCTTCCGGAGAGGGACAAACAACATCTGCCTACCGTGAAAGAATACCGAGCCAATCCCGACGCTTATCCAGAATACCAAGAGCAAATACTAAAGTTAGGAGATACGCCTTGGGGTTTGGCTCAGGAAATTATACCAGGTAAGGACCCAAGATCAGCCGTAGACGCCATAAATGCACAAGCCTTGCAAAATGATCGTGACGGCATAGGTGAACCAGGCTTTCAGGCTGGTGATCCTATAGTACTACCCCGTACAGAAGAAATAATCGTAACTCAAGCCGAGTAATTCTAAAACCCGTAGTCAACATATAAGATCACACGTTGAATAGAACAATTGCCTTGTGTAGCACACGGGCTTAATTCCACCACATGTAGCGGTGGACTTTTGTTTTTATCAAAACTGTGGATAAGTGACTAACGATTAGGGGTAATAATAGTGGAAAGTACTTGCGTGTGGGTAACAGTGGGTAGTATATTCATGTTAGTGGGTAAACGTGGGTAGTCCAAAATAGACTACGTAGCTAGAAAATAAAAACCACTGGCAACTTTAAAGAGGCACCAATGACCACGGTAGACTACTTTGAACGTAAGCTTGACGATAAGCGGCGGTTGACTATTCCCGCTGAGCTTCGAGCCGAGTTTATAAATGGAGTAGTGGTAACCCGTGGGTTCCAGAAGTATCTACATCTGTACCCAAAATCCGTTTGGGATGAACAAGTAGAGCCACAGCTGCAAGGAAATATCCTAGACGAGCAAACGGCCGACTTGAACGTACAGTTTAGATCAGGCAAAACAGATGGCTCACTAGATGAAAAGCAAGGCCGCTTTACCATCGAACAGCATTTGCTGGACTACGCGGGCATAAGGCGCGACATTGTTGCGGTTCGGGCAGGACGATACTGGCGCCTAAGTAGCCGCCGCTAAGGAACCTGCCGAGTAAGAGCTCTTTAACAATTTAAGTAAAAGCCGAACGCTAAACACATATGACTCGAGATTAGCTATTTGGCAGTCAACAAGTGGACAAAGGGCACCACTTTAAAAACCCTAGTACATTTCTCAAAAAACACCTCCCAAAACTCCACCTCACATAAGTCTCTCAAAACTTTGATTGTAGCCAGTGAAGGAAATCTTTAACTGAAGACTTCTCTCGCATACCGGATACAGTCAGCATAAAAACAAAAACTATAAAAAACACAAAAAGTTGGCTGCTGAATAGGTGACCTTGCAAAAACAAAAAGGAGCAAACAAATAAATATTTGTTTGCCAAAGACGCATGAAAAACACAAACAAAAAACACCAAAATACAAAAACACCCAGTAATAAACTCTCGCTCGACCGTCCCAAAGGCGGCGTTTTGATTAGCACAAGCAGTCTTGAGCAAAAGCTTACCACTGGGCAGCACATTCCAGTATTACTAGTCGAAGCCCTGGCATATCTTAATCCGAAAGAAGGGGAAAGCTACCTTGATCTGACGGCCGGATACGCAGGCCACGCTAGCGTGATATTGGAACGCACCTTGCAGCCAGACAAAGCTGTTCTCGTCGATCGCGATCAATTTGCAATTGACTACCTAAAGCAACGGTTTGCAAAGGCAAAAGCCGAAGTAGTGCACTCTGACTTCG
>CAYIDS010000100.1:0-2967 GCA_964362185.1 uncultured Saccharimonas sp. (SeqCode) | reverse complement strand
TGGTGACGTGTTTTTGGTTGTGATTCTGGCCACAGACCTTGTTTTTTCGCGTCGTGAATTAACCCCATTTTAATTACTCCTCCTTGGCCGTTGAAGCGGCTTTGACTTTTTGGACGATCTCGGCCATGACTTTAGGATTTTCTTCTAGGTACTTCTTGCCAGCTTCACGACCCTGAGAGATTTTTTCGCCGTTGTAGCTAAACCAAGCACCTGCTTTTTCAACTATACCCTCGTTAGTGGCAAGATCCAGAATGTCACCGCTGGTACTGATGCCTTCGTTATACATAATGTCAAATTCGGCCTGACGGAATGGCGGCGCGATCTTGTTTTTTACCACCTTTACTCGAGTTCGGTTGCCAATCACTTCCTCGCCCTGCTTGATTTGGCCAATCCGACGTATATCCATACGCACGGAAGCGTAGAACTTGAGGGCATTGCCGCCAGTGGTAGTTTCTGGGTTGCCAAACATAACGCCAATTTTCATACGAATTTGGTTGATAAATACAACCGTGGCTTTACTACGACTGATAACGCCAGTCAGTTTGCGGAGAGCCTGGCTCATCAGACGAGCCTGAAGACCGGGCAAGCTATCGCCCATATCACCTTCAATTTCGGCGCGGGGGACCAAAGCTGCGACGGAGTCGATTACGATCAGATCAACGGCGTTAGAGCGAACCAGTGTCTCGACGATTTCCAAGGCTTGTTCGCCGTTATCTGGTTGCGAAAGCAGTAGCGTACTAGTATCTACCCCTATGCGCTTGGCGTAGGCTGGATCGAGGGCGTGTTCGGCATCGATAAAAGCGGCCGTGCCACCAGCTTTTTGAACCTCGGCAATAGCGTGAAGTGTTAGTGTCGTCTTGCCAGAACTTTCTGGTCCATAAACTTCGACAACACGGCCTCGCGGCAGACCACCACCAAGAGCTATATCAAGGCTTAGCGAACCAGTAGAGGTTGTTTCGACATCGGCCTTGTAAGACTCCCCCAGCTTCATAATAGATCCTTTGCCAAACTGCTTTTCAATAGATTCCAGTGCCAGACCTAGCGCTTTTTGCTTGCCGGCTGATTGTTCCATGGCTGGTTCGAGGCTACTAATTTGTTTTGGTTCCTTTTTTGCTGCCATCGTGTACTCCTCCCCAACCCTTAGATTACCCTTTGTACACCCCAGTATAGCAAACTAGAACACACTGAAAATCGGTTATGCTTTATAATGTAGTCTAACGATGCGTATATCTGATTCCTTAGTAGAAAAACTATTAACTGCCAATAAAAAAGTTACTGATGAGCAACTTAAGGGTTTGCGCGATCAAGAAGCCAGTGAAAAAAAGCCACTCCAGGACCTGGTGATTGCCGGCAATGTTATCTCCGAAAAAGACCTGACCAAACTATACGCCGAGGAGATCGATACTCCATTTATTGAGCTAGCCGCTAAAGATGTAAATCTGGAAATAATGCGTGAGGTGCCGGAACGAATTGCCCGCCAATATGGGGTGGTGCTATTTGGTAAGGAAGATGGTTTCAAATTGCTGGCCATTGAGGACCCTGATGACATTCAGGCTCTGAACTTTTTGCAAAAGCATTTGGGCGATAAGATAAAGGTTCATGTCGCCACTCACAGCGCCATTCAAACCGCTCTCGATCAGTACCGTGGCAATATTGGTACCGAACTGACCAAAGTCATGGAACCAACCGACCAGCTAGACGCAGCGGCGGATGAAGAGCCAATTGATGAAGCTGACCTAACAGAGGATTCACCAGTTGCTAAAACGGTAAATTTACTGATTGACTACGCCGTCAAGGCGGGAGCCAGTGATATTCATATTGAGCCCCGCGAAAACCATGTCGTTGTACGCTACCGCGTCGATGGCATACTGCGTGAAGCAAATAAGTTACCAAAAAAAGTCCACAATGCTGTCGTTTCTCGAATCAAGATTTTGTCCAATCTAAAAATTGACGAACGCCGCGTACCACAAGACGGTCGCTTCAAGATACAAATCGGCGGTACTATCTATGCTCTTCGCGTATCAACCCTGCCCATCACAGAAGGTGAAAAGGTCGCCATGCGCATATTGAATGAATCCGATAAACCAGCCAGTTTGGAAGAATTGGGCTACTGGGGCATTTCACTTGATACCATCAACGAAGCAATCAAACAGCCGCACGGCATGATTTTAATAACTGGACCGACTGGCTCGGGAAAGTCAACCAGCCTGTTTAGTATCTTGAGTCTACTGAATAAGCCGGCCGTAAATATCTCTACCGTTGAAGACCCGGTCGAATATAAAATACCTGGCGCTAACCAGACCCAGGTCAATCCAAAAGCCGGTATGACCTTTGCGGCCGGACTGAGAGCCCTGTTACGCCAAGACCCAAACATCATAATGGTTGGTGAGATTCGTGACATTGAAACGGCTGGCTTGGGTGTACAAGCCGCACTGACTGGCCATCTGGTGTTTGCCACCCTACACACCAACAACGCCGCCACCTGTTTGCCCAGATTACTCGATATGGGTATCGAGCCCTTCCTAATCGCCAGTACGGTGCGAGCTGTCGTCGGTCAGCGTTTGGTACGTCGGCTCTGTTTGGACTGCCGCGAAACCTATACCCCCGACGCGGCTACTATAAAACAGATTTCAAAGACATTTGGCATTGACAGCCCCAGCGTGATGCTCAAAGTACATGAACTAGAAGAAAAAGCCCGCGAATCAGGCGTAGGCAGAAATATCCTGGGTCCAAAACGCAAACAACCCTCCAGTGACAGTCTGGCCACGAGTGAAACCAAAATTGCCCAATTGTGGAAGGCCGCGGTAGATGGTTGCAATACTTGTGGTCACACTGGCTACAAAGGACGCATCGGCATTTATGAAGTACTTGGCAATACTAACGCCATCCAAAAACTGATTGTTAGCAACGGTACAAGCGACCTGATCCAAGAAGAAGCCATCAAAAATGGCATGATTACTATGGAAG
>CAYIDS010000099.1:0-2983 GCA_964362185.1 uncultured Saccharimonas sp. (SeqCode) | reverse complement strand
ATCGATGTTCTTGCCGGCGATGTCTTTCAATGGTGAGTCCAAAAGGTACTCCATCAATCGCCAAGCCGCCACACCACCCAGCATTTGCGCGGCGATGTATACCAAAGCCTGCATGGTTTCTATTTTACGAAGCGTCCAGAGCCCAATGGTTACGGCAGGGTTCAGATGCGCGCCCGAGGTTGCCCCTACTAGTAAGACCATTAAACCAACCGTCATACCACCTGCTGCTGCCGCGAAAAACGGGAAACTTGTTCGTAGTGCCATGGCGTAGACCGCACTGGTAAGCGTTGCCGCTCCCAAAAACTCAGCCACCAACATTGCTACTTTTTGTCGTCCAAACATAGTTTTTTTAGACCTCCAATTAAAGTTTATGAATATAGCATACTGTTTTTTTGCGCAGAAAGAAATATAATTGTGAATTTTACTTACGCGCCTATGTTCCAATCGGCTAAAAAAGTGTGAAAGCCGAGTTTAGTGACGTTTACACGCCTTTCGCACTTAGGTCAGTTTTGGTGCGAACAGGAAGCACTTAAACGAGCCGTACTAAAAGTACGGTGAAGTGAGTACTGGACTGTTCAAGCTAAAAATGACCAAGAAGCCAGCAGTGTCAGATGCTGGGCATCTGAGCAGGCTGGCTGGTGCGAAAGGCGTGGGTTAGTGTCGTTTGTGTCGACGGAGTCCGGCTACATGCAAACGTACTTCGTGACGGTCAATCAGACTCTGAGCTTGTTCAATAGAGACCTGGTTTTTGGCTTGAGCCTTGACCCGCCGAGCTTCATCAATCGCTTTTTGAACTTCTTGTTCGTTGATCTCATCTTCGTGATCGGCCTCATCCACTAAAACGCGCACCTGGTTGTCTAGGACTTCAATCACACCGCCGTTGGTCGCGTAATGAGTTAGTTTGTTGTCTGGATCGCTGGCCTTGTGGCGAATCGTAATTACCCCCGGCGAGGCCAGACTGACCAGTGGCATATGATGTTCAAAAATACCAATGTAGCCGTTCGGGGTGGGCAAGACCACTTCGGAGACTTCCTGACCAAATTTGGTTCCATCCAATGTTACTAGTTCAAAATGAATCATCAATATCCTCTGGGACAACCCTTTGCACTTTGATAATTTCAGCCCCAGAGCCCAGTAAAGCTAAGCGCGCATCAGCCCGCATGCGGTCTTGGGTTTCAGGGTCAAACAAAATGCCCAAATCATCTCCTACGGCATTTATTTGATTGCCGCTAAACTTACCTAGTGCGTTGATGTCAGCTTGACTTAGACCTTTGTCGCCTGGCATTATTTTTCGTCCTTTACCTCGCTTATGTCGCCCTTCATATAGAAGGCATTCTCGTTTTTTTCGTCGTGTTTGCCATCCAATATTTCTTTGAAACCCGCAATGGTATCTTTTAGGGCGACGTATTTACCAGGCTTACCAATAAATACCTCGGCAACGTGGAACGGCTGGGTTAGAAAACGTTGAATACGTCGGGCGCGAGCCACAGTTTGTTTGTCTTCGTCAGACAATTCTTCCATGCCCAAGATGGCAATGATGTCCTGCAAATCTTTGTAGCTTTGCAAGACGCGCTGTACCTCGCGTGCCACCAGGTAGTGCTCGTCACCAACAATTTCAGGATCCAAAATAGTCGAGCTACTATCTAGCGGATCAACCGCCGGGTAAAGACCAAGTTCGGTCAAAGCACGGTTGAGTACAATGGTTGAGTCAAGGTGAGCAAAGGTGGTGGCTGGGGCAGGATCAGTCAAGTCGTCAGCTGGCACATAGACTGCCTGTACAGATGTAACCGAACCAGTCTTGGTACTGGTGATGCGCTCTTGCAAAGCACCCATTTCCTGAGCCAAATTTGGCTGATAGCCGGCTGCTGACGGTAACCTACCAAGCAAAGCAGAGACTTCGGCGCCAGCCTGAGTGAAACGAAAAATGTTATCAATAAACAGTAGCACGTCTTTGCCTTGGTCACGAAAGCCTTCGGCAATTGTCAAACCCGACAAACCTACCCGCAAACGAGCGCCGGGCGGTTCATTCATCTGGCCAAAAACCAGGGAGGTTTTGTCCAGCACGCCAGATTCGGCCATTTCGTGGTAAAGATCATTGCCTTCACGGGTGCGTTCACCAACGCCTGCGAATACTGAGTAGCCGCTGTGGAACTTGGCAATGTTGTTAATCAGCTCGGTGATGAGCACCGTCTTGCCGACCCCAGCTCCGCCAAACAAACCGACTTTTCCACCTTTAGTAATAGGAGCAATCAGGTCAATAACTTTAATACCAGTTTCTAGAATTTCCACGCCACCAGCTTGGTCAATTAGGGCAGGAGGAGATTTATGAATTGGTGACAAATTTTTGAACGTACCGCCTTTGCCATCAATTGGCTCACCGATGACATTAAACATGCGTCCTAATGTTTCTTCACCAACTGGCACATTGATAGCAGAACCGGTATCTTCAACCACCGAACCACGAGTCAAGCCATCGGTACTACCGAGTGCAACGGCACGGACACTGGATTCACTCAAATGTTGTGCGACCTCTAGAACTAAATCTTTATCGTCAAGTTTTACTTTCAGGGCGTTGTAGATAGCGGGCAAGTTCCCATCAAATTCAACGTCTACCACCACACCAACGATCTGGCTAATCTTTCCGTTTTTGGTTTTTTCTGAAGTTGCTGCCATATAATTTCTCCTGTTTACTTAATTGCCTCGGCGCCGCCAGTTATTTCGGCTAGTTCTTGGGTAATAGCTGCCTGGCGGGCGGTATTAAAAGCTAGGGTCAGATCATCAATCAGGTCTGAGGCATTGTCGGTGGCGTTCTTCATGGCTATCATGCGCATCGACTGCTCGCTGGCCCCAGCTTCGCTGAAAACTTGATTTAGCTGTGCCTCGATAAGCCGGTTTGTGATAGTATCCAGCACTACTTCAGCAGATGGTTCAAATTCTACTAATCGTAAATCTGGCTCAACCTCGGCTTTTTGAAAGGCAGCCG
>CAYIDS010000098.1:0-2988 GCA_964362185.1 uncultured Saccharimonas sp. (SeqCode) | reverse complement strand
GTAGGCTTTTGTCGTGGCAAAGGACAAGCTCTCCGTCGAGTGTTTTACGGATATCAAACTCAATAGCGTCTACGCCTGCCTCCAGGGCGGCACGAATACCGGCAAGAGTGTTTTCGGGTGCAAGACCGGCGGCACCACGGTGTCCAATTATCTTCATAGCTTGGTATTAGTGTACAATATTACCTGTTGTAAACGGAGTAAAACACATGAGCACTAAGCTAAGTTACGGAAAAGACGCACCCGACGTGGTAAATGTTGTGATTGAAATCCAAAAGGGCAATCATAACAAATACGAGGTAGATAAGGATTCTGGTCAGCTGTTCTTAGAACGAGTAAACGGCACAGCTTTAGGCTATCCTGCTGATTATGGTTACATTCCTGACACACTATGTGATGATGGAGATCCACTGGACGCCATGCTTATTATTGATGAGCCAATACCTCACGGCGTTGTAGTGCCATCACGAACCATTGGAGTGTTGTACATGATTGATGATGGTGAAGGTGATGAGAAGCTAATTTGTGTAGCCGCGAATGATGTTACCAAGTCGCACATTCAATCTCTTGATGATCTTGGACCAAACTTTAAGCCCATGGTAGAGCACTTCTACAAGCAATACAAAGCTTGGAAAAAAGATTGGAAGGGAACACCAGTTAGTTTTAATGGTTGGGGCGACGTAGCAGCGGCTAAAAAAGTCATCATAGAGGCGATTGAGCGAGCCAAAAAAGCTAAATGAATACTCGTATTATCGCTAAAGCGGCTGTGTTCTCGTCAAGCGGGGACGTACTGGCGCTCAAGCGATCAAAAACTGCCGTTCGCCGACCACTAGAGTGGGATTTGCCGGGTGGATTTTGTGACCTCGGCGAGACACCAGAGCTCGCAATTGTGCGCGAGATTGCCGAAGAAGCAAGTTTGAAGGTCAAAGACACTAAACTCGCTTACGCCAAAACAGAAGTGCGTACTTGGACGGACGAAAAAGGTCAAACCACCGAAAATGTCATTTTTTTGTTTTATACCGCACGGTCGGATACCGACGCAATCACGCTTAGTTACGAACATTCCGATTACCAGTGGATGCCGATCACGAAAGCCCTGCAAGTATTTGAATATGCACTCCACAAAGAGTTTTTGAGTTTCGTAGTAGATAACGCGTTAATGAAATCTTGAGCTTGCAAGCGTAAGCGTATACAATACCTCTAGAAAACACTAGACGGGGGTATTATGAAAATACGGGTGGCGATAAACGGATTTGGGCGGATTGGACGCAACGCTTTTAAAATTGCATTTGAGCGTAGCGATCTGGAGATTGTTGCTATCAATGACCTGACAGAGACCAAAACACTGGCTTATTTACTAAAGCACGATAGCAATTACGGTACCTACGCGCACAAGGTAGCTAGTGACGAGAATCATCTGTTAGTTGACGATCAAAAGATTCAGGTTACGGCCGAGAAAGACCCAGCTCAGTTGCCGTGGGGCAAACTCGATATAGATGTTGTAATAGAATCGACAGGTCATTTTACCAAAAGTGAGGATGCCGGCATGCACCTGAAGGCGGGAGCTAAAAAAGTCGTCATCTCCGCCCCAACCAAAAGTGCCGACGTCGAGACCCTAGTCATTGGGGTGAACGAAGACAAACTGAGTAGCGCCGGCAACATTATCAGTAACGCGAGCTGTACGACTAATTCCGTGGCCGCAATTATGGCTATCATGGAGGAGGCGTTTGGGGTGCAGAAGGCTATGTTGACCACAGTTCATAGCTACACCGCTAGTCAGTCGCTTCAAGACGGTCCGGCAAAAGATATGCGTGAAGCCAGGGCCGCTGCCGAAAACATCGTACCAACGACCACAGGCGCGGCGATTGCCGTAACCCTAGCCTTGCCTCAGCTCAAAGACAAGTTTGACGGTCTGAGCGTTCGTGTACCGAGCCCAGTAGTAAGCCTGAGCGACATAACCATGGTGCTCAACAAACCCACCACTAAAGAAGCCATCAATGAGGTGTTAAAAAAAGCCGTCAAAGAAGCCTATTTTCAGGGTATTTTAGATGTTAGTGACGAGCCATTGGTGAGTAAAGATTACGTTGGTAACAGCCACTCTGGTGTAATTGACCTGCTACTAACCAATGTTGTAGCTGGGAACCTGGCAAAGGTAGTGGTTTGGTACGATAACGAGTGGGGTTATAGCAATCGTTTGGTCGAACTAGTGGCCGATGTCGGTAAACTAGCCCGCGGGATGGATAAAGTCTAAATAGTAACAATATGAAAATTTATGTTGGTGCCGATCATAACGGATTTGTCTTACGCGGTAGGCTTATTAAATATCTGAAGCGAAGTGGCTACGATATGGTGGATGATGGTGATACAAAACTCAATCCTGAGGATGATTTCCCCGTCTTTACACAAAAGGTCGTTAAAGATATTTTGGGAAGCGATGATGACGAAGCTCGTGGAATTTTAATCTGTGGTAGCGGTCAAGGTATGTGTATGGCGGCCAATCGTTTCAAAGGTATTCGGGCGGCACTTGGTTATAGCCCACAGGCCGCTCGCACCTCTCGCAATGACGATGATAGTAACATTCTTTGCTTGCCAGCCGATGTCCTAAAAAAAGATGAAGCTAATTTGATAGTTGAAACATGGCTTAGCACACCTTTCGCGGGCGCACCCCGCTATGTTCGTAGACTAAAGGAAATCGACGAGATCTAATATGGCGGTGGTATGTCCGTGTATTACCGCGAAAGATCCGCGTCAATATCGCCAGCAAATAGAGCGCGTGGCAAGATTTAGTAGGCGATTGCACATTGATTTTACGGATGGGGAATTCGCCAAGACTGTCTCGCCACCGGTGGAGAGTGCCTGGTGGCCAAAAGGTTTAAGTGCCGATCTGCACATGATGTACAAAAGACCGCATGATCAACTCGCCAAGATTATTAACCTCAAGCCACATCTTGTGATTGTACATGCCGAAGCCGAGGGTCACTTTATTGGTAT